>DAOUFH010000225.1:0-3426 GCA_034429955.1 Dehalococcoidales bacterium | reverse complement strand
AAAAGGGGGGTTGGCAAAATATGGGTCGATTTTATTGTTGTTGAAAATCAAAACGGCGGTCAGAATTCATTAAAGCTTGGATTGATAGGCTCCGCCGCTGTGGAAAAGTCTTAGGCCGTCCAAAAGGTAGTAAGGACTCAAAGAAACGACACAGAAAAAAGCGATTTAGTCTTTTTTGAAAACACCAAATGCTTTTAGATAACCAAATATAGAAACAAATCCTATTATTCCTGATGCTATGTCAATACCAGTTGTGTTTACTCCAATACCTGGCTGGATTTCATAAATCCTGAATAAAAATTCTTGGGCCGCCATGCCAGTAACAAATCCAAGGACTATGCTAACGATAATTTTAATAATATTTCCCATATAGCATCTCCTTTTTATATATATTCGCAAAATATTAGTGATTTGTAAACTTAATCTCTTAAAAAAGGTCACTAATTTTTAGGCACAAATCACCGAGACTAAAGATTAGAAACAATAAAGGACACTTATAAATCAAAATTAAAATGGTATAAAGTTATGTCAATTACAACTGCAGGACTGCTTCAACAGACAGCTGGAAGATTTTATCGTAGGCGGAAAGCTGTTTGTTCCACTGGCGAGGGTCCCATTCTGCGCCGCCGCAATCATCGCCCACCAGCAGGTATTGTCCGAAAATTACCTTGCGGAATTGAGCCACAGCCAGCATAGAGGCGTGTTCCATATCCACCGTCAGGCAGCCTTCGGCTTTACGCAGGGCTATTTTAGCACGGGTTTCACGGTATGAGGCATCGGTGGTCCAGTTTAAGCCGATACTATAAGCGGCCTTATGACGTTTAAGTACGTTTTCCAGGGTCTTGATTACCCCGCTATCATTCATCACAGTGCGGGAAGGCGGCAGATAATGGAAGGAGGTGCCCTCATCTCTGACCGCTCCGGTAGGAATAACGATAGAATTATGCAAAATATTTGAATCCAGCGCACCGGCTGAACCGCAGGCCATGAACTTACAGCAACCACGCGCGATGACCTCTTCCATAATGCCGCCAGCCAGCGGCCCGCCGCAGCCGGTTACTCCGATAACGCAGATATTCCGGTTGTCCATTTCCAGGTTATACAACCTGACCGGCTCCATGATGGAATTGAGGCGGGCCACCTCGATGATACATCCTTCACTCAACAAATTTTCAATTACCGACCGGTAAAAGACCAGCACACAACACTCCGGCAGCGCCGAACCGCGATGATGAGAAGGGTTGATCAGCGCTTCCTGTGCCGGATCATACTCGAATAAAGGGCAATCACCGCCAGTCTGAATATTCAAATCCACCTCATTAGACTATCGATAATACGTAAAATTAGCATTTTACGGCGGTAGCGGTCAAGCCCCGCCGACAGACTCTCTAAATCAGCTTCTGGGGCGGCTGTAACGCAGGGAGACGAACTGTTCTTTAAACCCGAAGGTCTCCCAGAACAACCGGCTGGAGTTATTGCGGGCATTGATCTTGACCTCCAGGGCATCGGTATCCAGCAAATCGATCAGCTTGCTGAAATCGAGCACTTTCATACCGCTGCGTCTGAAATTACGGGAAGCGTAAAAATACTTCAGACTGAAGGGCTGCCGGGTGGTATCTATGATAGCGAAACCGACTACATCGGTATCCCAGCGCAGCAAGAAAGCCTGATTGCCGTGATCCATCAAATCATACAATTGTGCTTCGATCGCAGCGTCGCTGTAACTGACTCCGCTGTGTTCTTCCTCAAGTTGCCGGCGTCTGAGTGCTATTAGAATATCTCTATCTCTATCTTCACAAAGTTCGATGCTTAAGTTCTTCATTTTTCTCTCCCGCCTGGAGTATGCTCTCAAAGGCTTTTCCAGGCTTTATGTACAGGCGTTTCCCCCGAAATTGTTATGCACTACCAGCCATTCCGGCATCAGCAGCCCGTATTCTATAATGTCGTGATAGTCGCCGTTGATATATTTGGCCTGACGGCGGCAACCTTCCTCTTTAAAACCCAGTTTGAGATGCAGCTGCCGGCTGCGCTGGTTGAAAGCGTAAACATTAGAGTTGATACGGTTGAAATTCAACTCCTCGAAGCCGTATTTCAACAGCAGCCCGGCGGCTTCAGTACCATAACCTTTGTTCCAGCAGTCCTTTTCTCCGATGGCGATGCCGAAAGTAGCCTGGCGGTCCCGGTAGTTGATCATTTCAAAGCCGACATTGCCGATAGCCCTGGGAGATCCTGTATCCCGGGTCTCGATTACCAGATTGATACGCGTGGCGTCACCCGTCAGTTCCTCTACATATTTTTCTTCGTCCATCTCGCTCTTGAGCAGATTCTGACCGAGGTACTGCAATACTTCCATATCGTTATACCAGACCAGAAAGGCCGGAATATCCGACCTGCGAATGGGTCTTAACATCAGACTACTGCCTTCTAACATTTTCTTCTCCGTAAATTTATTTCAAATAAAAAAGCCCGGAAGTTTTTTGCTTCCGGGCCTGCGATTTTGTCTACAGTATTAATTAGTTCAAAAACTGCATAATATGCCAGGCCCGGCCGCTGTGAGCGTCAGCGGAAAGGGTAGTGTAACCGACCATTTTAATAAGCCTGGACAGATTAAACATTATTTTCCGTAACCCCTGTTTGAAAGTTTAATTATATAAGTTACAAATTTTAATTGTCAATAGCGAATTTTTTACCGGTTATTACATTAAACCTCAGGTAGACCTTTTTCCTTGCGAATCATATTTATAGTGGCTTTAATACCGTCCTTCATGCTCCACTGGAGATGGAAACCCAGCTCTTCTTCGATGCGGGACATATCATATTTACAGGTCATAATCAGATGACTCTTGGACTTTTCCAGTGCAAGCAGGGTGACATCGGAATCCGGCAGCAACTCTTTAACATAGTCCGCAATCTCACCCACAGTATGAATATTGCCGCGGACAGAGAAAGAACGGGTGACGGTTTTGGGCGCTTTCAAGGCCAGCACAATAGCCCGGGCGGCGTCATCAACATAGGTCCAGCCCAGTACATTATCACGGGCGGCCGGCACCTTGCCGGACTTTCCCAGAGCAGGATTGGCCACCATTTCACGGATAATGGCGGCGGTACGTCCGCGGGACTGCCAGGCGCCGTAGACCAGTACCAGTCTTACAGCCACGATATCCAGATTATAGCGGCTGGCATAGTAAGAGGCGAATTGCTCATCCAGAGACTTGGTGCCGCCGTAGAGGTTCTGGGGATAATGCGGCGCATCGTTGGGAATATACTCTTCTTTATAAGCTTCGGGCGGACCGAAGACCGAACCGGAAGATATCCAGACCACTTTTTTAAGGCCCAGCAGCCGGGCGGCTTCGAACATCGCCACAGTCCCTTCACAATTGACTCTGACCGCCAGCAAAGGATTGGCGTTGACATCATGCAGAAGGA
>DAOUFH010000224.1:0-6434 GCA_034429955.1 Dehalococcoidales bacterium | reverse complement strand
TGCGCCTGATGGCAGCCTCATCTTCGTCTCTTTCCAGCACCAGCAACGGCCTGGCCAGAACCCCCAGAGGGTCGCTGACCGCCACTCCTATTCTCCTGTCGCCTATATCCAGTCCCAGGCTGCGCAATTTACTCCGCTCCTGAAAAAATAGTATTCCGGATACCTTAAACCAGATTAAGAATGGGGAGATTGGAATCTCCCCATTCGCTTTAAATCAATGTTTTGACCAGCTGGATAGCTTCATCCAGCCTGGTTTTGTCTTTGCCTCCGGCCTGGGCCATCCCCGGCTTGCCGCCACCTCCGCCGCCGGTCACCTGGGCCACTTTTTTCACTATATTACCGGCATTATAGCCTTTTTGTACCAGGTCCTGAGTTACCATGGCTATGAAATTGGGACGCTCCTCGTAGACCGCCCCCAGTACGATGATACAGCTTCCCAGCTGATTTTTTATAACATCGGCCATATCCCGCAATGAATCAATTTTCAAGGTCCCCACGTTGGCGGCCAAAACTTTGACGCCGTTGATAATTTCAGCTTTATCCGTAATATCCTGGGCGCTTTTACGGGACATCTCTTTTTCAATATTAGCCAGTTTCTTGCGCTCCTCTTCCAGTTCACCCAATACACCGACTACTTTATCATAGGCCGACGCCGCCGAAGCACCCAGAGCCTGGGCGATACGGTTGAGATTGATGAAATTATGCTCAACATAGCTTTCGGCTCCCTTGCCTGTAACGGCTTCGATACGCCGCAGACCGGAACCGATGCTGCTTTCCGAGACGATCTGGAAGAAACCGATCTGTCCGGTGGCGTTAACATGGGTACCGCCGCACAATTCAGCACTGATGACCGGGTTACCGATCTTAATTACCCGTACAATGTCTCCATATTTTTCATCGAACAAGGCGGTAGCGCCATCGGCCACAGCCTGTTTATAGGCCATCTGCTGGGCATCAACCGTCAAGTTTTCTCTGATACGCGCATTGACCAGCTGCTGGACTTTCAGTATCTCTTCTGGAGTCATGGCGGTGAGATGGGAAAAATCAAAACGGAATTCATAAGGACCGACCTGAGAACCTCTCTGCTGCACATGCGCTCCCAGCACCTGGCGTAAAGCGTATTGCAAAAGATGAGTGGCAGTGTGATTGGCCGCAATATCGTTACGTCTCTGGCGGTCTACTTCAGCTTCGACCTGACCGCCGACCGTAAATCGTCCGCTTTCCACCTGGCCCTGATGCAACACAAAATCTCCGAAATGTACTGTGTTGCCGACCTTGAACACGGCCTCTCCACCCCGCAAAATTCCGGTGTCGCCCACCTGTCCGCCCATTTCGCCGTAAAAAGGAGTCACATCCAGTATTACAGCGGCCTTCTGTCCCGCCTCAACGGAATCGACGGAACGGTTGTCCACTAAAATATCCAGGATATTAGATTTGTCCTTAAGAGTATGATAGCCGGTAAATTCGCTCTTCTTGAGATTGCTGCGCATTTCAATTTTGCCGGAAACTTTGGAGACATCGAATTTCTGTGAAGCACGGGCACGTTCCTTCTGTTTCTCCATTTCTTTTTCAAACCCGTCCATATCCACACTTAACCCGGCCCGCCCTACGATTTCTCTGGTAAGTTCAATGGGGAAACCATAGGTATCATATAATTTGAAGGCCTGTTCGCCTGAAATTTTATTCTTGACCTGGCTGCCAGCACTGGATATCAAGTTGTCCAGCATGTTAAGCCCTGTATTAAGAGTCTCCCTGAATCTGGACTCCTCCAGTTCCACCACTTTGAGAATCATCTCACGACCCTGGGCCAGTTCCGGATAGACCTCTTTCATATGGTCGATAGCAGCCGTACAGCTGTCCTTCAGGAAAAGTTTTTCCAGCCCCAAACGTTTGCCGAACAGGGCCGCTCTTCTCAACAAACGCCGCAGAACATAGCCGCGTCCGTCGTTGGACGGCATAACACCGTCCGCAATCACAAAGGAAATCGCCCGGCTGTGCTCAACCACTACCCGCATGGCATTATCAGTCTCTTCATTGACACCGTACTGTTTGCCGGAGATTTCAGCCAGATTGTCCAGCAAAGGTTTAAAGATATCGGTCTCATAAACCGTGGATTTGCCCTGCAAGACCGTGGTAAGCCGCTCCAGACCCATTCCGGTATCAATATTCGGCCTGGGTAAAGGCGTCCGCACTTTATTTTCAGCCTGGTTGAACTGGGTAAAAACCAGGTTCCAGATTTCTGAAAACCGGGCGCAGCCGCAGCCGGGATTACAGTCGGGATGTCCACAGCCGGTACCTTCACCAAAATCATAATGCAGTTCGCTGCAGGGGCCGCAGGGGCCCGAAGCACCGGCCGGTCCCCAGAAATTGTCTTTTTCACCAAAACGCATGATGCGCTTTGCCGGTATGCCGATGGTCTTATGCCAGATATCGAAGGCTTCATCATCATCGGTATAAACCGTTATCCAGATGCGTTCGGGTGCCATCTTGAGACGTTCCGTGACAAATTCCCAGGCCCAGACGATAGCTTCCTTTTTAAAGTAATCGCCTACACTGAAATTGCCCAGCATCTCGAAAAAAGTCAGGTGTTTGGTATCGCCCACCGATTCAACGTCATTGGTGCGAAAGCATTTCTGGCAGGAAGCCAGACGCGGATTGGGCGGAATTTCCACACCACGGTAATAAGGCTCAATCTGCACCATTCCGGCACTGGTAAACAGTAAGGTCGGGTCTTTGTAAGGCACCAGGGAGGAACTGGGAATCACCAGATGCCCTTTTTCTTCAAAAAACTTCAAAAATGCGCTGCGAATTTCGTTGCTGTTCAAAAAATTACTCCTGCAATCGTTCCGTCAAAGTCACAGGTCATAGGCTTTCAACTGATAAGATCGGTCAGCCTGTCACTGACTTTGAATGTCAATAATACGATTTTAGATTAAGGCTTGAGGGGTGTCAATGAAAATGACGGAGCGTAGCCTGGTGATAATGAGGTCTGCCGGATTAATCTTTATCTGTCCCTGACGGCCAGTCCAGTCCCCAGGCCTCCCCCAGCAGTTTGTTAAGACCGGTTATAAAACCGTCCAGATGGGTGCCGTTGGCGACTCTGCGACCGGCCAGCAGCTTAGCCGGCAGGTATTGTCTGACCGCACAGCCATCACCGGCGGCAACCGCTTTGCGGGTGATGCTGCCCAGATCAAAGCTCAGCCCCGGTATGTCATACCTCTCTGCAAACTCCGACATCCCCGGAGATATTACTGAAATCAGACCGGCCGCATCCTCATGCCAAAAGAAGTCCACTTTTAAGATACGCCAGAACAGGCGCCTCAAAATATCCGCAGACCATCTGACCAGCCATTCCGAAAACTGGCGTTTTTCATCTGAGAAAAGGGGTGTATGTTTTAAGTCTTCAGACTCAATATCAACTGCATTTATTTCTTCCGTGATCGCACTGATCTCTTTACAATTGGCCCGCTGCACGGTGACAGGAAAAATGAAGCTTCTACCGTCAACCAGTCGCCCGATAAAGACCACCACATCCACATCCTTGAACCCCGCCGTTCTGCCGCCTGCATGACGGCAGCCCAGTTCAGGATGCTCACTGGCAGCCTGAGCCAGACATTTGACAAACCAGGCCAAAAAAGAGACCGGCGTAGCGCTCCTGCGCCGGTATTCCAGGATTTTCCGCCGGGCAGCGGTAACATCAAATTCAACCAATCCGCAAACGACCTGTTTATAGTTGCCGTTTCTAGGCAGGTTTACGATGAACCGGCGGTCAGGCAGTTTTTCTATTCCAAAAGGTCCGACACTATCCATAAGCTACTCCCATTCACGGCAGCAGAGGGAAAAAGTGGTTAAATACCAGCAGTACCAGAGGTATGCTGATTATCGACACTAAAAAGCTAAAGATAATAAATTGATTGGCGATGGCGCGGTTACCGCCCGACCTTTCAGCAAAAAGCGGAACAGCGGTAATCGGAGGTACGGCCGCCTGCAAAATGATTATCAGCGCCAGCGGGAAGTCCGGTTTAAGCCATATCAGCAGGGCCAGGAAAACGGCCGGAAAAAGGAAATTCTTTATCAATACGAATTTAATGATTTCCGACCAGTAGATGCCCTGTCCCTGGGCTTTGTTCTGCCTGTAGTCATTATAGATATTGCCGCCCAGGATCAGCATGAACAGGGGTATCGCCATGGCGCCGATCATCGTCAGTATCATCACTATGAAATCGGGCACATAGGTATTTATGTTCAAGAGCCCGAAACCTATTCCGATGATAGTGGTAATCAAGACCGGATTGATAATCCTTTTCCAGTTCAGCCTGGATTCGGACGGCTGCTGTTTGAAAAAATAGGGATAGACTGAAAAGGAAACCGTAGGATGCAAAAAAGTGAACAGAAACAGCATCACCAGGTATTCGCCGGAATCTCCGGGATACATACCGCTGATAATAATTAAAGGAAAGAAAATACCGTTTTGTAAAAACAGGCTCAAAGAGAATTCACCGCGGTACTGTTTCCCGGTAATCAGCGAGGTCAGCAGCGACAGCACCAGAGCCACCGCCTGAAAGCCGATAAACCACAGGGGCAGGCGCCACCAGTCGCTGTAGGTCTGAGGGTCGAATTTGGTTATCAGGTTACCCAGAACCAGACAGGGCAGAGTGATATCAATGGCTATTGAGGATAACAGACCGAGAGCAACTCCGGGGATATTCCGCCGGCCGATTACCCAAAAGCCCAGTATACCTATGCCCAACAGCGCAGCAACAGCCTCTAAAGTTAACCAGAAGATATTCATAGCGTAAACTCTGAAGGTATGGCGAACAGCAACTAAAGATATTTTTGAAGAAGACTGCTAGAACGCCCCTAAAACTAGTATAATTAAAACAAAGACTCTCGTTCAAGGAGAAGAAAATGTCTGAATTGAAGCCTTTGGAGTGGAAAGACCGGCGTTTAATCTTACTTGACCAGACCCTGTTACCGGGCAGAGAGAAATATCTTAAATTAACTGACTATCAGGAAGTGGTAGAAGCCATTAAAAGGCTGGCGGTGCGCGGAGCACCGGCTATCGGAGTAGCCGCCGCCTATGGAGCGGCGCTGGGCGCGCTGGCCATAGCAACCCGCAGCAAGGCCGAGTTTCAAAAGCAGTTCAAAAAAGTCACAGCTGCTTTGAGAAGTTCCCGTCCTACCGCCCGCAACCTCTTCTGGGCTATAGAAAGGATGGAAAAAACAGCCGGCGGCAGCGGCTCCCTCAAGGCTATCCGGGAGGCCCTGATCGCCCAGGCCGTTAATATTCACCAGGAACAAATGGTTTCAGACCGTTTTATCAGCCAGCTGGGCGCCAGATTATTCGATGGCGGCGGAGCCATTCTGACTCATTGCAACGCCGGAGCGCTGGCTACCGCCGGTTACGGCACAGCCCTGGGCATTATCAAGCAGGCCTTTGCAGAAGGCAAACCCATCAGTGTAATAGCCACCGAGACCCGCCCATTGTTGCAGGGAGCACGTTTAACAGCCTTCGAATTGAAGAAAGCCGGCATTCCCTTTACACTGATTACGGACTCTATGGCAGGGACCTTGATGCGACAGAGAAAGATTCAGGCAGTTATCACCGGGGCCGACCGCATCGCACGCAACGGCGATACCGCCAATAAGATAGGGACTTATTCTCTGGCAGTACTGGCTAAAGAACACGGCCTGCCTTTTTATGTCGCCGCACCGGTAAGCACGGTTGACCTGAATATCGAGTCAGGTGAACAGATTGTTATAGAACAACGTTCTCCCGCTGAAGTGACCACCTTGCAGGGCCTGCGCATCACTCCCAAAGCCGTAAAAGTGTTTAACCCGGCTTTCGATGTGACTCCCCATGAATATATCACTGCCATCGTCACGGACAAGGGCATTATGCGAGGCCAATTTGAAAAGGCTTTTGCCAAATTGAAATAAAACCAGGGAGGTTTACTTACATGTCACAGGCTACCATCGCTGTTATCGGAGGAACCGGACTATACCAGATTGAAGGAATGACCGACATCCGGGAAATCGATGTAGATACGCCTTACGGAGCCACCAGCGATAGTATCATCATCGGAAATCTGAACGGTACAGGCATTGCATTCCTGCCGCGCCACGGCCGCGGGCATCGTATTCAACCCTCCGCAATCCCGAACCGGGCTAATATTTACGCCTTGAAGACCCTGGGTGTGGAGCATATCCTCGCCATCAACTCCTGCGGCAGCTTTAAGGACGAGCTTAAACCGGGGTCTTTACTGGTGCCCGACCAGGTAATCGACCTTACCAAAAACCGTCCAGGCACTTTCTTCGGCGAGGGTCTGGTCGGCCATGTTTCTATGGCCGATCCCTTTTGCCCTGAATTGAGCAAGCTGCTATTCCAGGCCGCTCAAGAAGCTGGAGCGGAGGTCAATCAAAGAGGGACCTAT
>DAOUFH010000223.1:0-7892 GCA_034429955.1 Dehalococcoidales bacterium | reverse complement strand
ACATCCAGTCCCAGTTCTTTCAAACTGGCCATGGTATCACCGGCTGCTCCCACACCGGGAAAGATAACCGCCTCGGCCTTTTCAATCAGGCCGGCCTGATTGGTTATTTCAGCCTGATAACCCAAACGGGCAATAGCGTTGCTGACGCTCCGGATATTTCCGGCATTATAGTCTATTATCGCAATCATGGATATCTCTGCCTCATGGCATGATTATAACAAGAATGAAATCGATTAAAAAGTTAAACCCTTTACAGGTTTCATCCGGGTCGATTTCAGAACTACCGGAGGCAGCACCGGCCCAGCCGGTCAATAATACGGCAACTTATTTCCGCCTATCTCCAGTATAAAGCAAAGACATAACAGGGTCAATTTAACCTTATTTTGGTTAATTTATTTTTAAGTCTGCGGCAATATAGCAGTTTATTTTTCCGCCTAAGGTGGGTATTAAAGTTTTGGGTTTCGGGAAAGGGTGAGTTTTTAGCTGTCATGTATCAACTATCAGTTTCGGGAGAAGGGTAAGCAATACTACCAAATAAGTACCAATGCCACCGATACTACCGATAGCTCAATGGGGAACCGGGGTGAATCAAGATTAATGCTTCAGGAATTGGGACGCCCTCGTCGCGCACTGGAAACTGAGAGCGGATAGCTGTAAACTGGTAACTGATGAGCGTCAAAAACTGGTTTAAACTGATTAAAAACGAACGTTCGAGCGGGGCCCGGCTGGGTGAGCTGACCACTCCCCACGGCGTTATCCAGACTCCGGTATTTATGCCGGTGGGCAGTCAGGCCACGGTGAAAGCCCTGACTCCCCGGCAGTTGCAAGATATCGGCATCAAAATCCTGCTGGCCAATAACTACCATCTTTATCTGAGGCCGGGAGTAGACATCGTACAAAAGCTGGGCGGTCTGCATAAGTTTATGGACTGGGACGGGGCTATTTTAACCGACAGCGGCGGCTTTCAAATCTTCAGTCTGGCGCGTCTGAGGGACATCAACCCGGACGGAGTTAAATTTCGCTCGCATATCGACGGTAGCGAGCATCTGGTTACCCCTGAACTGGCCATCAGCTACCAGGAAAGCCTGGGGGCTGATATCATCATGGCTTTCGATGTCTGTCCCTCCCACCAGGAGTCTGAGGAACAGATCAAATCTGCCATGGATACCACCCACAGATGGGCGGAAAGGTGTCTAAAAGCCCACAGACGGCCCGACCAGGCCTTGTTTGGTATTGTGCAAGGTGGATTCAATCCGGAGTGGCGTCTTGAGTCCGCCAGGGTTTTAACCGGCCTGGGCTTTGACGGTTATGCCCTGGGAGGATTGAGCCTGGGAGAACCCAAAGAAATGACCAGCCGGATGCTGGAAATTACTCTGCCGGCCTTACCGCCGGACAGGGCGCGCTATTTGATGGGAGTGGGCTCTCCTGATGATATCCTGAAAGGGGTGGAAACGGGAGTGGACCTGTTCGATTGTGTGCTGCCCACGCGGATAGCCCGCAACGGGGCGCTGTTCAGTGATTCCGGCCGGATCAATATCCGCAACGCCAGATGGAAAGAGGAGGCGGGTCCGGTCTGCCCGGACTGCGAATGTTATACCTGCCGTCATTTTTCAGCGGCTTATCTGCATCATCTCTTCAGGGCTGACGAATTGCTGGCCTATACTCTGGCTACTATACATAATCTAAGTTATCTCAACACTTTCATGGCAAGGGTTAGGCAGTCCATCAGGCAGGACAATTTCGCTGATTTTAAAAAGGACTATCTGAGTCAATATCAGACCACCGATGAGCAGGTCAGAGTCAGCCAGAAACAGAAATGGCTGGAAAACCGGGAGAGAAGAGAGAACAGGGACGTAAATACAATGGGGCAAGATGAGTATTAAGTTATAAATAGGGTGGAAAAGTCGAAGGATCGGGTTTTAAATCCGACCGCCCGGTTAAACGGCAGGGTATAGGTCTAAAAGTCTCTCAATCTAACAGCTGTAAATCTATATAGTCTAGCTGGCTCTTTTGGTTTTGACCATTCTCCAGACGGTCACGGATACAATCAAAATCAGCGCAACTATGGCTATAGCGGCTCCCAGCCAGCCCAGCATAGTCAGTATAGTAACGATAACCCCTGCGCATAATACTCCCAGTGCGATTGATAAAAAAGCCCTCCAGAAAGGAACTCCCAGGATATAGGCGGCCAGAGAAGCCGTCCAGGCTCCGGTTATAGGCAGGGGAATAGCCACGAAAAGCATCAGTCCGGCAAATTTATACTTTTCGATGTTGCCGGTGCGTTTGGCTGTACGCGTCAGCAGCCAGTCGATAAAACGTTTTCCGGCAGGAATTTTGCTGATTAGCCTGGCCACCGAGCCGAAGAAAAGCAGTAAAAGGGGCACAGGCAGCAAATTGCCGGCAACACACAGCGGGTAGGCCTGATACCAGGGCATATCAAAGCTGAGTATAGCCACGGGCAGAGCACCCCGCAGCTCGGAAATCGGCAGCATGCTCAACAGCAGCGTAACCAGGGTATGCGATAAATTCGAGTGAATCAGTGAATCAAGCATTTTAGTTGTTTAGATTTTTAGATTTTAGACATTAGGAGAAAAGGTGAGTATTTACTTTTTCGTTATTCGTTTTTAGTGCGGGTAAGGGTGAGATTTTTAGCTTTTGGATTTATAGATTTGACCCTACTAACAACGCATAACCAATGGCTCTCCCCCCACTCCTGCTGAATTATTGGTAATATTTGTAGTATTGGTATTTATTGATAGTATTTCCTACTCTTCGTCTCCGAAAGAGGTCCCGACCGAGCGGGCGGCCGCTATCAACGGATCATCCGGAGGTACTGTCCGCTGTCCTCTGGCGACTTCACTCAGAGGTACTGCAACCAGACTGTTGTTTTGCACGCCCACCATATGATTGAAAATGCTCTGGGTAACCATGTCCACAGCTCGGGCTCCCAGGCGGGTAGCCAGAACCCTATCGAAAGGTGTGGGTGTCCCGCCGCGCTGCAGATGCCCTAATACCACGGCGCGGGACTCTATACCGGTCGCTTCTTCAATCTGTCCGGCCAGCATAAAGCCGATACCGCCGTAACGCACCGGATCGGTTGCTTCTTTAACCACCCGCTGGACGATGACGTTACCGCCGCGGGCTTTGGAGCCTTCAGAGACCACTACGATGCTGAAACGCTTGCCGGAGCGATGTCTTTCTTTGACTTTCTCTACCACGGTCTCCAGATTATAGGGGATTTCCGGCAGTATGATGATATCGCCGCCTCCGGCGACCCCGGCATGCAAAGCTATCCAGCCGGCATTACGGCCCATCACCTCGATAATCATAACGCGATGATGCGATTGGGCGGTGCTGTGTACCCGGTCCACCGCTTCAGTCGCCACAGTTACCGCGCTATCGAAACCGAAAGTGACCTCTGTGCCGATCAAATCATTGTCGATGGTCTTGGGGACTCCCACTATCGGAATTCCATCCTGGGAAAGTCGGTTGGCGATATTGAGGGTGCCGTCGCCGCCGATACAGACCAGGCAGTCGATATCCAGGGCTTGGACATTGGCAATCGACTGAGCGGAGACATCCTCGAATTCCAGGCTGCCGTTCTTGTGTACTGCAAAGCGATAGGGATTGGCGGTATTGGAGGTGCCCAGTATGGTGCCGCCCTGGGTGATAATACCGGAAACATCCGAAAACTTCAGCTTGCGATGGCGGTTTTTGATGATCCCGTCATAGCCGTCTTCAAAGCCGATAACCTCCAGACTGTATTCCTGAATGGCTTTCTTGGCCACAGCCCGGATAACCGCATTGATGCCCGGGCAATCACCGCCTCCGCTGAGAATACCGATACGCCGGATCTTGGACATCTTCACCCTGCCCTGTTTTTATTATCAGTTTTCATTTTACAACATAGCGTACGGGGATGGATATAGCTGCTGCATTACAGGACGATAAACCGGATAAAAAAACGGGACTTCAATTTTGAAGTCCCGTTTGAAAAGCAGAGTATCGAGCTTAAGTTGTAGGCGCAGCCAGGCTGCCGGCCATCTGACGCAGAACGATTTCATTTTCTTCGACATCTACCACCACGGTATCGCCGGGCTGGTAAACGCCGCGCAGCAGTTCTTCGGAAAGTTTGTCCTCGACTCTATCCTGGATAGCCCTGCGTAGCGGGCGGGCGCCGAATACTTCATCATAGCCCTTGGTGCCCAGGAAGTCTTTGGCGGCATCGGTGACTTCCAGTTTGATGCCTTTCTCAGACAGCTGTTTGGTGACATTGACCAGCATCAAATCGACAATGGCGCGGACGTTTTCGCGGGTCAATGAATGGAAGACTATCACACCGTCAATTCTGTTTAAAAATTCCGGCTTGAAGCGCTTTTTAAGCTCGTTCAGGAGCTTCTCTTTCATATTGTCATAATTGGCTTCGCGCTGCTTGGTTTCATCGGCTTTGGTCGCAAAGCCGATGCCGGCTCCCTTGCGAATAGTCTCGGCACCGATATTGCTGGTCATCACGATGATAGCGTTGCGGAAGTCCACCCGCCGGCCTTTGGCATCTGTCAGATGCCCGTCATCAAAGACCTGAAGAAGGATGTTAAAGACATCATCATGAGCCTTTTCAATTTCATCCAGCAGTATTACGCAGTAAGACTTGCGTCTGACGGCCTCAGTCAGCTGACCGCCCTCGTCATAGCCTACATAGCCGGGAGGAGCACCCACCAGGCGGGCGACGGTATGTCTTTCCATGAATTCGGACATATCCAGGCGAATCAGCGCATCCTCTTTGCCGAACATGAACTCTGCCAGAGCCCTGACCAGCTCGGTTTTACCCACACCGGTAGGACCCAGGAAGATGAAGTTGCCGATAGGATGGCGCGGGTCTTTAAGACCGGCGCGGGCGCGGCGGACCGCTTTGGCGATTGAAACGATAGCTTCATCCTGCCCGATAATACGTTTGTGCAGGGCTTCTTCCATGCCCAGCAGCCGCTTGCTTTCATCCGCTGTCATCTGCACGACGGGAATACCGGTCCACATCGCTACAACTTCAGCGATATCCTGTTCCTTAACTTCAGGCTTCTCTTTTTCCAGCTGAGACTGCCAGTCCTCTTCCAGCTTTTTGATTTCTTCTTCAGCCTGCAGCTCTTTGCTGCGCAGTTCGGCGGCATATTCATACTGCTGGGTAGACAGGGCCGAATCTTTATCCTTGCGCAGGCTGTCTTCCTTGAGACGCATTTCCTTCAAAGCAATCGGTACAGTCCAGTGCTTGATTCTGACCCGGGAGGCCGCCTCATCAATGAGGTCGATGGCCTTGTCCGGCAGGAAACGATCGGGAATATATCTGGCTGCCAGAGTGACAGCCGACTTAAGAGCTTCATCGGTGATGGTCAGACGGTGATGCTCTTCATAGCGTTTTCTAATGCCCTTCAGGATTTCGATAGTATCTTCAGTGGAAGGCTCTGCTACTATAACCGGCTGGAAACGCCGCTCCAGACCTTTGTCTTTTTCAACGTATTTGCGGTAATCGTCCAGCGTGGTAGCGCCGATGGTCTGAATTTCACCGCGTGCCAGAGCCGGTTTCAGCAGATTAGCTGCATCCACAGCGCCTTCGGCGGCGCCGGCGCCCACGATAGTGTGAAACTCATCGATAAATATAATACAGTTACCGGCGTTCTTGATCTCTTCGATAACCTTTTTCAGCCGTTCTTCGAACTCGCCGCGATACTTGGTGCCGGCCACCAGAGAGCCGATATCCAGGGTGAGCAGGCGTTTACCTTCGAGTGTCTCAGGCACATCGCCGGAGGCCATACGGTGGGCCAGCTTTTCAACAATAGCGGTCTTGCCTACACCGGGTTCGCCGATCAAGGCCGGATTGTTCTTGGTGCGGCGGCTTAAAATCTGGATTATGCGCTCGATTTCCTTTTCACGTCCGATGACCGGGTCCAGCTTGCCCGAACGGGCGGCAGCAGTCAGGTCGATACCCAGCTGGTCCAGAGCGGGAGTGCGGCTGGGAGAACGTCCGCTGGAGGCCTTGGGACGGGAAACACCCTGTTCCTGGACTTTGGTGATTTCAGCACGGACTTTTTCCAGCGTGACACCCAGGCTGTCCAGCACACGGGCAGCAATGCCTTCGCCTTCGCGCAGTAAACCTAAAAGCAAGTGTTCGGTGCCGATATAATTATGCCCGATATAGCGGGCCTCATCGATAGCCAGTTCAATCACTCGTTTGGCGCCCGGAGAGAGTCCTACCTCACCCCTGGTCGTGGCTTCACCGTGACCGATAATAAATTCAACCGCAGAGCGGACTTTATTCAGACTGACGCCCATATTAACGAGCACTTTGGCGGCAACACCATCAGGTTCTCCCACGATCCCCAACAGCACATGTTCAGGCCCGATATTGACGTGATTAAAGCGTTGAGCTTCTTCCTGAGCGAGAGTCAGGACGCGGCGCGCCCTTTCA
Organism: Dehalococcoidales bacterium; assembly: GCA_034429955.1. Classification (GTDB taxonomy): domain Bacteria; phylum Chloroflexota; class Dehalococcoidia; order Dehalococcoidales; family UBA3254; genus DATIKD01. Next base: position 1,435 of record DAOUFH010000223.1, on the reverse strand, counting down.
GAAAATTTTTCAAATCGACTAGCCATAACAATACCTCAACAGACCTTATTAGTGAGTCTACCAGTACTGTATCTATTATAATTCAAGCACAATCAAACGTCAAAGCAAACTGATACAATATTCGTAATAGATAATCTAAATTTTAAAGCTAAACTAACAGTTTACCAGGACTAATTGGCCCTGTGTTCCCCTTCCCTCCAAGCGACTGACGACAGCTGATTTTCCAGCCTTTCTGACCCTTAAAACTAATAACCTGTCGCTGCTAACTGGCATATAATATTATATCAGGAGGCAACGGGATGACGGAACAGATTACGGTATATGGAACCCACTGGTGTCCGGACTGCCGGAGAGCCAGGAATATCCTGGATAAACACCATATAGTCTACCGGTGGATTGATATAGAGCAGGACCCCGCGGCGGCGGATTACGTGATGAAAGTCAATCGGGGCAATCGCAGCGTCCCCACCATCGTTTTTAGGGACGGTTCGATACTGGTTGAGCCAGGTAATTCCGAACTGGAAGTGAAGTTGAAGTACCCGTAAATTTGACTCGGGGCATGATCAGGCCCTTGCGAATCGCGTAGCGCACAATGCCGGTGGAGTCAGGTATGTCCAGTTTCTTCAGCGAGTTCTGCCGTGTCCCTGAACGGTGTTGAAGCTGAGGCTGAGAAGTGGTGAGATTGCGTGGTGGGTTTTTCCTGCGGCAATAAGAGCGAGCAGCCCCTTTCACGGGCGGGCAGGGACAAGCCCTGCCCTTTACGAGACTATTTTTATTATTCATAAATTCTGAATCAAAGCCCTCTTTCCCGTAACCTGATACTTAAAACGTTCTTATCCCGTATCCTAGGCTCTGACCATATAACCGCCGTCGATGCTCAGTTCTATACCGGTGATATAGCTTGAATCATCCGAAGCCAGGAACAGTACGCCCTTGGCCACATCTTCGGCCGTACCCAGCCGGCCCTGCGGGATTTTAGCGGCCATATTTGCATAGAATTGCTGCTCGCCTTCAGGATTCCTTTTACCGAAGGCCTGGAACAGCGGCGTAAAGATATAGCCGGGGTGGACTGAATTGAAACGGATCTGGTGGGGAGCATAAACATAGGCATCCGATTTGGTCATCAGGCGCACAGCGCCTTTGGAGGCATGATAAACAGGGTCTCCTCCGCCCATTAGTCCCAGCATGGAGGAAATATTGATGACGCTGCCACCTTCCGGTTGGTTTTTCAGCATATAGGGCAGGGCGTATTTGTTAACCATAAAAGTGCCTTTGGCGTTGATGTCGACCACTTTATTCCACACGGCAACATCGGTTTCATGAGTAGCTAGCGGGCTGCCGGCGATACCCGCACTGTTGACCACAATGTCGATTTTCTGGAGTTGTTTGAAAATATCGGCCAGAGTGGTTGCTATATCTTTTTCGCTGGTGAAGA
>DAOUFH010000222.1:0-28209 GCA_034429955.1 Dehalococcoidales bacterium | reverse complement strand
GACTTCTTTATTGACAACGGCAATGCTGCCTCAAACGGCAGAAGTGCGGTGATAGGTGCTTATATAGAAAATCCAGATCCAAGCCAGGTATTTTTCAAGGATAGCAACGCAATCCAGCCAATCACTGCCTATAAAAACGGCACACGCGGACTGGTGTTCAAGTCCGATACGTATTCTCTGGCGGTGTTGACGGATACAATGCACGCCCCCGCCGACCATGAAAAATACAACTTCAGCCTCACAAATCTGATCGCCAGGGCCAACGGGCTGCTGGAGAATGCCGCTTATACGCAGGCGACGCGCAGCGCACTCTCAGTAGCCATAGCGACCGCACAGAACGTTTTTGATGCCTACCTGGCGGGCGGTGACGGCGCCCCAACCGGTGAACAGGTCGCGGCGGCCGGCACTAGCCTGCTGTATGCCATCAACAATATTCAATACGATCATAGTGACTTAAATACACTGATCTCAAATGCGAAATACCTCGGACGGAACTCGTATGAGTTAGGCGGCTGGATAGTGCTCCAGGACAGGATCAAGATAGCGGAGTTGGTCGCTAACTGTTATGACGCGGATATTACGCAGATCAACGAAGTAACGGTGCTGTTAAATGGGGCGATCGGCAACCTTATTTCGATTCCGGCGGGTGAAGCGGTGAAAACGATATTAAACGCACTGATTGCTGCCGTGAACGAGCTTGACCAACTGAGCTACATGCCTGCAAGCTGGAGTATTCTGGATTCGGCTAAAGTGAACGCGCAAGCAGTCGCCGGCAATATAAGCGCAGTCAACGACGACTACTTTTTTGTGATCGATCAATTGAACGCAGCTGTAAATGGCTTGCGCTTCATCGATAAAGCCGAACTGAACGCACTGGTCGTAGAGTCTGACAATATAAGCAACGCCGGTTATACGGACGAATCATGGCTGAACTTCCAGACGGCGCTGGATAATGCTAAAGCGGTTAGCGCGGATGAAAATGCCACACAGACTGAAATCAATATGGCGTATGCTGCGCTATACAACGCCAAAACCAGCTTGGTCGAATCGTCGCCTAAAGCTCCGATAGCTACTGACCAGAATTTAATCACCTATGCCAATAGGACGCTAAACATAACCTTAACGGCCACAGATCCGGATGAGGATACTTTAACCTATCTTGTAATTGAAGGACCTGTCCACGGTAATTTGGACGGCTATGCTCCCGAGTTAGTCTATACTCCCGAACCCGGCTTTACCGGAATAGACAGTTTCACTTTTAAAGCGAACGACGGTGCTGAAGATTCAAATATTGCCGTTATCAATATTAATGTTACCGGTATTAACACTTCTCCCACTGAAGTGGGGTTTAAACTTACCACTGGCTGGAATACGTTCTCAACTCCCATTTCTCTGGAAGCGGGACATAATACTCTGGGAGATATATTGGAAAAGGAAGATTATGAACTGGCTTATAGCTATAACTCCGAAATCCAGACCTGGGAACTGGTTGATGAGGCCTATCAGTTGAAGCCCTGCGATGCGATCTTTATCAAGATGACCAATGCCAGGGAAATCACTTTAGTGATCAATACCGCACTTACCTCTCCACCTAGCAAGAACCTTTATGCAGGCTGGAATCTGGTTGGTCTGGCCAACCTGGAGGTCTTAAAAGCCAGTGACGCTTTGACCACGGTAGAAGAAGCCCAGAATATGAGAGGCTATGCTGTGGTTTTAAGCCCGTCCGTAGGTGCTCAGGAGGGCTGGGCCTATATTAAAGGCTGGATAATTTCAGATATCGAGTGGGACGGCTTGATGATTCCCGGTTTAGGCTACTGGGTCTTCATGGTAAACGGCGATACTCTGGCCGGCTTGACCACCACACCGCTAGAGACGGATTAGTTTTAACCTTAAGCAGGGGAACCTTGCAAGGTTCCCCTGCTTTCTTTTAAGGATTATAAAATAAGCACTAATATTCGCCGATTCTTAACAAACAGACTTCAGGATCAGCCAATAATTATTTTTTAGGGCAGTTCGTTGCCGGGAATATGGTCGGCATTGATCAGGTCTATACAGACTGTCTTTAACTGGGTGTATTCGTGCAGGCCGATATGGGTGCCTTCTTTACCGAAACCGCTTTCTTTGAAACCGCCCCAGGGTACGCCGGATTCTCCGGAAAGATGTCCGTTGACCCAGACTGTGCCGGCCTCGATTTCGTTGGCGATGCGCACTGCTCTGGCTGTATCCCTGGACCAGACCGAAGCGGCCAGACCGTAAACGTTATCATTGGCCAGACGGATGACTTCTTCATCCGACGAGAATTTCAGCATCACTACCACGGGCCCAAAAATTTCTTCACGAGCTATTTTCATATTCTGGGTGGCATCAATGAAGACGGTCGGCATTACATAAAAACCTTTATTCAGGGGGGCGCTATCAGGCCGGCCGCCACCCAGAATCAGTTTGGCGCCTTCTGCCTGTCCGGATTTGATGTAATACTCAACCGTCTTGCGCTGTTCTTCGCTGGCCAGGGGGCCCAGTTGAGTGTCGGCGTTTTCCGGCAGACCTATTTTGATTCTTTTAACGGCAGCCACGTACTTTTCTATAAACGCAGCATAAATCTTTTCATGTACATAATATTTACCGGGCGCGGCGCAAATTTGACCCACGTTATAGAAGGAGGCCCGTATCCCGCTTTCCACCGCCGCCTCCAGATTGGCATCATCCAGCACGATGAAAGGGTTCTTGCCGCCCAGTTCCATACTCATACGTTTAACGTTACTGCTGGCCAGTTCCATGATTCTTTTACCTGTTTGGCTGCTGCCAGTGAAGCTGACCATTCTGACATCGGGGTGAGCGGCCAGTGCTTCTCCTGCGGTGGAGCCAGAGCCGGTTACAATGTTAATTACGCCGGGCGGCAATTCCGATTTGGCGATAGCTTCCGCCAGCACCAGTAAAGACAATGAATCGACACTCGGAGGCTTGAGTACGCAGGTATTGCCCACCGCAACGCAGGGCGCCAGCTTCACGCTGGCTGTCCAGAGCGGAAAGTTCCAGGGGGTAATCAACCCGCAGACCCCGATGGGTACGTACTGCAGTGCTACCAGAGCGCTGCTTCTATAAGGGGCTGTCTCGCCGTGAAGATTTTTTGCCAGCTCTGCGGCCTGTCTGAAGCTGCCGCTGGGCAACCCGCCCCAGCGTTCGGCTGCATTAAGGGGAAAGCCATGGTCCAGCAGTTCCATTTTAGCCAGTTCAGGCGCGTATTGAGCCAGAATATCGGCTAGCCTGGTTAAAATAGCGGACCTTGCGTCCTGGCTCATTTTAGACCAGACTGGATAGGCCTTTTTAGCGGCGGCGACCGCCCTGTCTATATCCGCTTTGTCACCCGCCGGTATTTGGCCGATCTCTTCCTGATTGGCCGGATTAATCACAGTCAGGGTCTTCTTCGAAACTGCGTCTACGAATTGACCGTCGATAAACATTTTGTAATCTTTCATTTCTGCAACCTTTGTATTAAATTTACTAATATATAAAGTACAATTTTGTATATGTCATTATAGCATAGCGCAGAAGCAAAATCAGTGATATAAAAATGAAATCCGGCAGGTTTCACGGAACCGCGGATAAAAACAGCTAAGCCAGGTTTAGTTCTTTGGCCTTATTCAAAGCATAGTTATCCGTCATGCTGGCGATATAGTCCACCACCTGGCGCAGAGGGTCCCTGAATTCTGGCGGCAACTGTTCACGGTGGACGTCAAAATAATGATACAGGGCCTTGACGGTGCGCCTGGCATGCAGGGCTTCGGGCAGTGCGGAACAGTAACTGTAAACATTTTTATAAAGATATTCGTGCAGCTGTTCAGTGGCAGCACGTACAGGCTGGCTCATACGGATGGCAGGTTCGGCCTGGGGGTTTTCGCCCCTGGCGTCCCAGGAACAGGCTACGATATCGGAGACCAGACTATTGATGCGCCGGGAACGGGAATGTCCCAACAAACCGGTAGCTTCAGCCGGCAGGTCGTCTTCCCTGATTATACCGGCCCTGATAGCGTCATCGATATCATGATTGATATAAGCCACGGCATCCGATATTTTACAGACTTCGCCCTCCAGTGTGCCGCTGCTGCCCCACTCCTCACCCATAATTTCGATTACTCTGGTCTTGGAATGGTTGAGGATGCCGTCCCGGACTTCCCAGGTCAGATTCAAACCCCGGCCGTCTTTTTCCAGGCATTCCACGATTCTCAGACTCTGCTCATTGTGATGGAACCCGTGAGGGAACAGTTCGTTGAGCACTTCTTCACCGGTATGCCCGAAAGGGGTGTGCCCCAGGTCGTGCCCCAGCGAGATAGCTTCGGTCAGGTCTTCATTCAGATTGAGTGCCCGGCTGATGGTGCGGGCGATCTGCGATACTTCCAGCGTATGGGTCAGACGGGTGACATAGTGGTCGCCGGAGGGTGCTACAAAAACCTGGGTCTTATGCTTCAGCCTTCTGAATGAATTACAGTGCACGATACGGTCACGGTCACGCTGAAATTCGAGTCTCAGCGGACTGGGTTCCTGGGCCCGCTCCCGCCCTTTGGAATGCCGGCTTTTAGACGCAAAAAGAGAGAGATGTTCTTCTCTCTCTTCCAGCATTCGACGCACCTGTTCGGATTGGTTTGTCATCGTTGATTCAACAGCCTGCTATTATTCGGGTCTCTTCTCTATAAACGCTCCTCAGCGCTGCTTTTTAGACGTTTTTCGCTTCGATTTCAGCGATGATTTCGCGTGTTACATCTATCATATCGGGACTGACCGAGACCGAGGTGATTCCCCACTTGACCAGTTTTTCCGTCAGTTCGGGATAGACCGAGGGAGCCTGGCCGCAGATGGAGCAGGTGATACCCCTCCGTTTGGCAGTGGTAATCGCTTTCTCCAGCGCGATAAGGACGGCTTCGTTTCTTTCATCGAAAATTTCAGCCAGCTTCTGACTGTCGCGGTCTGTACCCAGAATCAACTGAGTCAGATCGTTGGAACCGATAGAGATGCCGTCGATGCCGACATCGATGAATTTATCCATCAGGAAGATATTGGAAGGCACTTCCACCATCATCCACAGTTTGAAATCTTTAGAACTCTCCAGCCCCTGCTGGGCCAGTATTTTACGGCACTCGGCCATGGTTTCCACCGTTCTGACGAAAGGAATCATCACATACAAATTGGGATATTGCTGGCGTACCCGTTTGATGGCTTCGATTTCCAGCATAAAGACATCCGGTTCGCTGACATAACGTGAAGCGCCGCGATAGCCCAGCATGGGATTTTCTTCCACCGATTCAAATTCTCCGCCGCCTTTCAGGTTGCGGTACTCGTTGGTCTTGAAGTCAGCCGCACGGTAGACCACCGGGCGGGGATAGAAAGCTTTGGCGATGGCGTTAACGCCGTCATAAAGTTTATCGATATATTCACCGGCGCGGTTCTGCTTGATCATATAACGGGGATGTTCACCGATTTGCCCCATGATGAATTCAGCACGCAGCAGACCCACTCCGTCCACGTTACGGGCAGCTACTTTTTCGGCCAGATCGGGTTGAGCCAGATTGACATAAAGTTTAGTTTTGGTCTTGACGTTGGAGACTTTTTTCACTTGAGGTGCCGCCGGTTTGGCCGGTGCCACGTTGCCTGCATAGACCTTGCCGCTGGAACCGTCGACCGTAATAATTTGTCCGTCTTTCAGCGCTTTGGTAGCCGAGGTTGCGCCCACCACGCAGGGTATGCCCAGTTCGCGGCTTACAATGGCGGCGTGTGAAGTACGTCCGCCCTGGTCGGTAAGAATGGCGGCGGCGCGTTTCATAGCCGGTACAAAGTCCGGAGTGGTCATCTCCGCTACCAGGATATCGCCTCTTTCAATTTTATCGATCTGCGTGGCATCCGGCAGGATTTTCACCGGTCCGGCAGCCATGCCGGGACTGGCAGCTGAGCCCTGCAGAATAACTTTGGCGGTGCTCAGGTCGACTTTGGCGCCACCGGACTGGCTCTTGATGGTGGTGACCGGTCTGGCCTGGGTAATATACAAATTCCCGCCTTCTTTGGCCCATTCGATGTCCTGCGGGAAATTGTAGTGTTTTTCAATGTTGCTGCCGATTTCGGCTAATTTGAGGATTTCTGCATCTGTGATTTTTTGTGCTTGCTGCAGTTCCGGAGGAATGGTCTGTTTGATATTGAGTTCACCCTGGCCTGCCTGGGGATTTTTAATGAGCTGCCAGTCCTGTTTGTTGATTTGTTTGCTGGCGATGCTCATGGTCTTTTTATCGATTATAAACAGGTCGGGAGTTACTTCGCCGGAGACGATGGCTTCACCCAGACCGTAAACGGCCTCGATGGTGATTTTATCTTTATCTGAAGTGACCGGCTCAATAGTGAACATTACGCCGGAAGCCTGAGATTGTACCATTTTCTGTACCGGTACGGCGATGCCTACCTGAAAATGGTCGTAATTCTGCTCTGCCCGGTAGAAGATGGCGCGGGCATTAAAAAGCGAGGCCCAGCAGGCCTTGACTGAGGATACCACGTTATCTTCACCCTGGACATTCAGGAAGGTACTCTGTTGTCCGGCGAACGAGGCATCGGGTAGGTCCTCTGCGGTAGCGGAGGAACGGACTGCCACAAAATCCGCACCCAGTTTTTTATAGGCTGCCTTGAATTCGGAGATCAAATCTGCCGGAACATCGGCTTTCAAGATAACCTGCTGAATTTTTTCTGCGACTTCCTGCAGTTTTTTGCTGTCGTGATGATTCAGTCCTGCCAGGAGTGTCTTGATTTGCTCGGTGATGCCGGTCTTTTCCAAAAAGTAATAATAAGCCTGGGCGGTTATAATAAAACCCGGCGGAACCGGGATATGTGCATTGGTGAGTTCTCCCAGATTGGCGCCTTTACCACCCACCGCGGCCAGGTCTTTTTTCCCAACTTCATTGAACCAGACAATTGCTTTATTTGAATGACTCATTTCCGGCTCTGCTCCTTCATATTAAATTCTCACGCGGAGATAGGGTCGAGGGTGCATTCGAACAAAGTGGCAATCATCAACATTATAACACAATACGATTATTAATCCAGTCTCGTAAACGACAGTCCGTAAGACTTAATCCGCCTGTTTGGCAGGGGACGATGGGCCGGTTTATTTTTAACGGCTCTTTGTTAGAATAAAATCAGGTAAGCCGGGCCGTATGCTATGCAGGTGGATTTTTCAGCCGGCTGTTCGCTTCAGGAGGTAAGTAGTGGATATTTACGAACGTCTGTCAGCAGCTATCGATTATTTCCCGGTTGCGGTGCTTCTGGTTAATCCTGATTTGACGATTCGCCTGGTCAATAAAGCTTTTAGCGCTTTGACCGGGTTCTCTCAGGCAGATGTAGCTGGTGCAACGGCCCCTTATCCCTGGTGGCCGCCCGATAAACAAGCTGAATATCTGGCGGAATTGAATGTGGTTAAAACAGGCCGGAAACACAAGACCGACTGGCTGTTTACAGCTAAAGATGGTCACCGCTTCTGGGTGAAAGCCAATGTTGCGCCTGTGGCTGAGAACGGTCAGCCTGTCTGTTTGCTGGCGGCCTGGACCGATATCACTGATAATATGGGGCCGGATAGATTGAATAGTACCTGCTGACTTTTAGTATATGACAGTTCAAGTATGCTTCCAAACCTCTGCCGTCCGTTACCGCAGTCCGGCAGACGAATGAGTCGTTTTGTCCATTTGAATTCTGTCAAAACTTTATTGTTTTAGAGGAATCTCCGGATTAAACTGAGGTCAACCTGGTCTAAGCGGGTCTGAGGAATGGTCTGTGACCTTTCCTCTGTGCCTGCGAGTTTAAATCAGGAGAGTGCGATGCGTAAATTACGTGTTCTGGTCGTGGATGATGAACCGGCTATCCGGAAGTTCGTGAGGGCCAATCTGGAAGCGCGTGACTTTGAAACGCTGATGGCCTGTGATGGAGTTGAAGCCATCGATGTCCTGGAAAAGGAAATGCCGGAACTGTTGATTCTGGATATCAGCATGCCCAGGATGGACGGCTTCGAGGTCTGCCGCCGGGTACGCGAATGGTCTCAAATTCCCATCATTATCCTGAGCGCCCGGGGTGCAGAAATGGATAAGGTTAAATGCCTGGAGACCGGGGCGGATGATTATATTACCAAGCCTTTCGGTGTGGATGAGTTGATGGCACGTGTCAAGGCGGTCATTCGCAGAGTTCAGGCTTCTGCCGATGTCACCAGCGTCCCGGCCTACGTTAATAGCGATCTTGAAGTCGATTTTGCCCGGCACCTGGTCACTCTGAACTCTGAGAATGTCAATCTGACCGCTACCGAATACCGTATGCTGTCTTATCTGGCGATGAACGCCGGCCGCGTGATTACCGGTACCCAGTTGCTGGACCATGTCTGGGGTGAGGAGTACTCCGGTTCCGACCACCTTTTACAGGTCAACATCGGCCGTCTGCGCCAGAAGTTGGGTGACAGTGCCCGCGACCCCAAGTATATCCACACTAAACCCGGCATCGGCTATATGATGGTGCGGGGTACCTGCTAACCGGTAGCGAGCAGCTTTCAGCCGTCAGCTATCAGTTTTGAGAAAAGGGGTTAGATTTTTAGCTGGTAGATTTGTAGATTTCAGACTACCCGCCACTACGACCGACTCTCTCGTCTTTCCCTTTAGCCAAGGGAAGATACAGAAAGGATTTGGCCTCTTCTCCAAAACCGACGACTTTCAGACAGTCGGCGCTTATCAAAATCCCTCTCTAACTCTCCCTTTTCTAAAAGTGAGAGGATTTACCTATCTCGAAACTGACGGCTGATGGCTGTCAGCTATTCTATAAGATCGCTTCAGGCGTGAAGATGTTCGCGATGACGCAGGTTTTTTGAAATTCGGTTATTCGAATTTGTTTCGAATCTATTGAGTTATTGGTATTTATTGGTGGCATTGGTAGTATTTATCCCCCCATCCCTATTGTTCGCCGGCAAAAGTAAGAGTAGAATAGACGTAACTAAACGTACAATAAGACTGTCTTATAAATAAATTCATACCAACTGCAGGTTTGCTGTCTATCATCGATTACGCTATGGATGTCATGACTCAGGTCGCAAAGTAAAATTTGATCAAGCCAGAATCAAAAAAGAACTTTCACCTTTAAAGCAGGGCAGGTGTTTGACCGATAATAGCATTGAATCCTACCCTCCACAGCCTGGAAGGCTTTCTATTGTAAGGGTCCGGCTGTCTTTAAAGGCAGGGCCATCAGGCCGTTCCGGCGAATTGCTTAAAGTTCCGTAGGTTTCTGAAAAACAATCATCATAAGGCCATCTCTCCGGCCAATTGCCACTGGAAACAGGGTGTCTTTTTACCGTAATTTACGATATTAGCCGGGGCTATTTTTATTCCGTTAGGTGAAAACCGTAAAAGTGTCTATGAAGACAAGGCGTGGATCTTACTACGCTTGCCAATATACGGAAGCAAAAGGAGGAATGAATTGGCTAGAGGAACGAAGTCAGGGGCAGCCGCAGTTAAATCGGAATGGATCGATATCAGTGTCCCGCTACATGATGGGTTGAGGCAGGGGAGTATGGAACCGCTCACCCCTCATATGGAATTTATACTCGACCGCAAGAAGGGCAATCCGGTAGATATGCTGCAAATTAACATCAATTCGCATAATGGTTCGCATATCGACGCGCCCAAACACCATATCGATGGGGGCAGTACGATCGATATGATGCCTCTGGATACCGGCATCGGACCGACCCTTGTGATCGAGTCGCACAGTCAGGATGAAATACAGGTAGATGAGCTTGAGCCATATGATATCCCGCCGGGATACCGTCTTCTTTTCAAAACTCATAATTCTTACCGGCCTGAACGTTTCACTGAACCTTTAAAAAATTGGGTAGCGCTCAGCCTGGAAGCCGGTAAGTATTTAATCAAACGTAAGGTGCGTTTGATCGGCATCGATGCAATTTCAATCGGCCGCAAGCATGTCAATGAACTTCACGAAGCTTTGCTATCAAAGGGTATTTACATTCTCGAAGACATCGAACTGGGGCATGTGAAACCGGGCCGTTATGATATGCTCTGCTTACCGCTTAGATTACAGGGCGGCGATGCCGCTCCGGTCCGCGCGATTATCCGGCCGGTTAAGTAAACGGTCCCGCGGGTTAACAAGATTTTTAAGGAGGTGCGGCCATGAAAGTGCTTGGATTATGCGCCGGCCGGCGCATGGGCAATTCTGAGATACTGGTCAAAGAAGCTTTAATGGGAGCTGAGGAGCAAGGCGCCTCGGTCGAGATAATCCGGTTGATGGACCTGAACATCCGGGCGCCGCTGGGTGACGGTGGAGCCAAAATCAGCGGTGACGATGCGGCCTTTTTAAACAAGAAAATTATCGAAAGCGAGGGTATCATCCTGAGCGCACCGGTTTATTCGCTCACCGCGCCGGGTTTTACTCAAAACATGCGCGACCGGGTTGCGATTCGCCATGCCGAAGTGCCCAAACCCCAGATCGGCGGCTTGATCGCGGTCGGCGGCACTAATTGGGTCAACCTGGCCCTCCCGACTATGTATCTTTTCCTGCCGCAGGGTCAGGTCAAGCTGGTCGATCAAATTTTATTGCCCCATACCTCTTATCTCGGTGCGGTGGTACTGGATGAAAAAGCCCTCATGCGGGCCCACCGGCTGGGTGTCAATATTGCCAATGCCGTCAATTTGCCTACCGACCAGGTGAAATATCTGGGCGATGAATATGCTGCCTGTCCTATTTGCTGCCAGAACCTGCTGAAAATCAAAGGCGATTCGGTTGAATGCCCGATTTGCGATGTTAAAGGCAAATTAAAGATAGAAGACGGTAAAATAAAAGTCGTCTTTACAGAAGAAGACCTTAAAAACTACCGCTGGGGGGCGCAGGGACTCCAGCGGCACACGGACATGCTGAAGACCGTGAATACTGTCGACCAGGCTAAAAAAGCGGAAATCGAAGAAAAATCCCGCAAATATGCCAACTATCTGACCTATAGCCTGCCCGAGCGAGCCAAATCTTCCGGCGAATAAGCGTGTTTTCCTCAATAATTAGTTCTAATGTACATAGCCGTTAGCGATTCGCTAACGGCTATCATTGTGGGGTGTTTTTTAGTAAATATTTAAAATCTCAAAATCTGGTATCTAAAGATCTAATAATCTAACCACGAAAAACGAACAACGAATCACTAACAGCTACAATCTATTAACTTGTCCGCAGTGCGGGCAGCGTACGGCGGGAGATTTGAAGCCGGGCGGTATTCGCAGGGTGGTCCCGCAGTTCTCACAGACCAGCGTCCGGTAGTTGTTCATCTTCCACATTAGATCGGAAGTTTCCCGGGTGCGGGTTACTTTCTCCCTGAATTCTCCTGCTTCTGCGCCGGGGGTGGCTGGTCTGACGGATACTGTTTCCTGCGCCGCCAGCGCTGAGGCCGGCACGACCTTATTCTTCTTGATGCTTTCGTAGGACTTCTCATAGTCGGAGTATCCGGCTCCGCTCATCTGCCGCAGAATTCTTATCCGGTCGGCCAGAGGCGGATGAGTAGCGAACAAATCGTTGACCGCCATACCCTTTTTATAGAAGGGATTGCTGATATACATAGGGGCGGTGGCTTTATTGGCATTCTTGACTTTGGTGTTGCTGTTCTGCAGTTTTTCCAGCGCTGAAGCCAGACCTTCAGGATAGCGGGTATATAAAGCAGACGAAGCATCAGCCAGGTATTCGCGCTTGCGGGAGAGTGTGAAATAAAGGATCTGGGCTACTATCGGAGCCAGTATCATCAGTGCCAGTCCGATTATCAGGATAATGATCTGGCCCGCTCCGCCTCCGCCGCTGTTATTGCTGGAACTGCGGCGGTTGCCGCCAGCCATCCCGCTGAAAAACAGAACGCGGGTGCCGTACCAGGCCAGTATGACGATGCTGCCCAGCAGCACGCTGGCGATGGTCATCAGGCGGATATCGCGATTCTTGATGTGTCCGATTTCATGCGCAATCACGCCCTGCAGTTCGTCCCGGTTGAGTTTGTCCAGCAGTCCGGAGGTAATGGCTACTGCGGCGTGCTGGGGGTCTCTGCCGGTGGCAAAGGCATTCAGCGCGGTGTCATCGATGATGTAGACATCCGGCATCTTCTCCAGACCGGACGCTATTTTCATCTCTTCTACCACATTGTATAGCCTGGGATGGTCCTCCGGTTTAATTTTACGCGCTCCGGCTACGCTCAGAATGATGCTGTCGCCCTGAAAAAAAGCCACCAGGTTCATAATGCCCCACACCACCAGGGCTATCACCAGACCGACGATAGCATTGTCCAGCAAGGCCAGTCCCAGGAAGTAACCGATTAGCAGCAGCACTACTCCCATGCCGACAACCACTATTACAGAGCGTATTTGATTTGAACGAATTTGTTCCCACATTTCAGAACATGTTCCAATATAATTTGTTTTAATACAGCTTGAATTCAGCCGAACCGCCTCATAATTCAGATTCCGGCCTGGTAAGGCCTCATCCGAAAGGGTATGAGGCGGTTGACAAACCGCTGTTGAGTTTGGGGCTAGCTGAATTTGACCTTGGGCGCCTGTTTCTCTTCAGGCACACTGATCTCAAAGAACTCACCGGACTTGAAACCTGTCATTCCAGCTACCACATTGGAGGGGAACATCTGAGTCTTGTTGTTATATTTCAGCACTGAATCGTTATAATACTGGCGGGAAAAGCTGATTTTATTTTCAGTGGAAGTCAGTTCTTCCTGTAAAGCCAGGAAGTTCTGATTGGCTTTCAGGTCCGGATAGTTTTCCACTACCGCCAGCAGCCGTGACAAAGCTCCGCTCAGAGCTCCTTCAGCTTTCGCCCGTTCGGCGATGCTGGCATTGGCCGTGCCGGACATTGATTGGGCCAGGTTGCGGGCGCTGGTTACAGCTTCCAGGGTTTGCCGCTCATGCTGCATGTAACCCTTGGCAGTTTCAACCAGGTTAGGGATGAGGTCGTAACGTCTTTTAAGCTGGACATCGATTTGTGCCCAGGCATTCTTGGTCTGGTTTCTCAAACCGACCAGTCCGTTGTAGATGCCTATAAAAACAAAAACCAGAATGACCACGATCGCCGCGATTATGATTCCGATTATGAGACCCGGCATTTTGAATCCTCCTATTTTGCCAATTGGCGCTAAATCAAGGTTGTATTATTGCTTATCGGCTTTATCCGTCAGGTCGGCTTTAAAGGTCTCGCCCAGAAAGGCCAGCAGTTCCTGCCGACCGGTGGAGTTGGCTTGCATCTGCCTGATTACCTGGTGCAGTTCACCGCCGTCGAACCACAGGCCGTGGCCGTTGGAACAGCTATCGATTAATACCCTCGGTTCCCGGCCCAGCCAGGCTTTGTCCATTCTGTGTCCGCAGACAGGACATTTGCGGGGCCGCTCTTTGACATCAGCTTTCTGAGGGGTAAGCGATTCCTTTTGCACGAGTTGTGCGCCCTCTGCATTCAAACTTTCTATCAACAGTTCGAGTTCCTGTGAATCGAACCAGACCCCTGAACACAAATGACAGTAATCGAGCTCGATCCGGTTATGCTCGACCACTATCATATCATTTTTATCGGCCGGACATCTCATGTTGCTTCACCTTCTAATATCAGTGTAAAGATATTTAAAGAACGGTGTCAATAGTTTAGTCTCGCTGTCACGCTCAAAGGCTGATACACAGGCGGATGAGACTTTCGCAGGTCTTTGTATTTGGCGCATATAATCACTATATCAATATGCAGGTCTACTTTACCCCCTGCTGAATAACGGTTCGGGCCTGCCCGAAAGACCAGGTTGCAGAGGTTATCCGGAGTGTACGTCGGGTGCAGCAACTCTGGAAACGGTGTGCCGGTCTGAAACGCCGCGGGTTTTTATGGGAGATGCAATGAACTTTTTTACGGCTTCCGGCTGACCTATTGCGAAATACCGGCTAAACGGCTGATGGTCTTCTTGCAGATATTCGATTTCATATTCAGCCGGCCTGCGTTGGATTTCATTGACATCAGCGGCGGCCGATTTATCGGGGTAATGCAGGACAATTACCATTTTTTGTGCCTGTTCTGCGTAAAGGTAACCTATGCCCCGGCCAGATCATAAGCATGCAACGCTGCCCAATCTGCTCCGGCTCCTTCAGGGGGAATGAACTCTGGTGCGATTAAAGTTGCACCTAATACCTCGCCGTATTAAATTAACATTTTTACTTTGATATTTGCTGTTAACTATTACGCAATCTGGTAAAATGGCCTGGAGGCTTTTAGAAAGGATTGAACGATGATAATTGAACATAGCGAAAAGACCGGTATCGATTTTGACGGTACCATCATTGATATTGAATCGATCGGAGAGTTCAGCCGGGACTATCAGGACTCCCGTCATTACAAGGATATCAAGCAGGTCATTCTGGGTTACATAACCAGGGAGAAACTGCATATTTACTGCGCTACTTCACTGGAAGAAGTAGAAGAGTTAAGAAAATTGACCCCCCGGATTTTTCAGACCCTGGCAAGACCTTATTATGCTTTCAACTGCAACTTTGAGAGCGGTGTGCTGTATCATCACATCGGAATACAAATCGATTTCGAAGGTGAGTTGCAGAACTTGGAGTTTGAACGCAAGAAGGACGCCATTCTTTCACTGCGTATTCCCAACTATGACGACCCGTTTTTCGATAACGGCTTTTTATGCATCAAGGCCTGGAACACCAAAGACTTTAAGAAGGCCATCGCCCACAATCGCGCCTGCCTGCTTAAGGAAAGAGATATCCTAGTCAAACGCGGGCATACCGAACCGGATAAAGTCAGATTCGTGCCTTACGAAGCGGGGAAGAGATAAAGGGGAAGGATAAATACTACCAATAAATACCAATAACTCAATGGGGTACCAGGGTGAATCAGGATTAATGATTTATGAATTGGGACGCCATCGCCATCACGAACATCTTTATGCCTGAAGCGATCTTATAAGTGGCTATCAGTTATGCTATCACATCCGTACCCACGTATTTTTGCAGTACCTCCGGCACTTTGATGGAGCCGTCGGCCTGCTGGTAATTTTCCATCACGGCAATCATCACCCTGGGCAAAGCCAGCCCCGAGCCGTTGAGGGTATGCACGAATTCCGGTTTCTTGTCGGCAGCCGGACGGTAGCGGATGTTGGCGCGGCGTGCCTGGAAGTCCTTGCAGTTGGAACAGGAACTGACCTCCAGCCATTCAGCCTGGCCGGGAGCGTAAATTTCGATGTCATAAGTCTTGGTGGAGGAGAAACCCATATCGGAAGTATTCAGCAGCTTGACCCGGTAGGGCAGCTTGAGTTTTTCACAGATATCGCAGGCGTCTTTGACCATCTTCTCCAGTTCATTCATAGAAGTTTCCGGCGCCACCAATTTATACATCTCTACTTTATCGAATTGATGGCCGCGTTTGAGGCCGCGCACGTCCTTGCCGGCGGACATTTTTTCACGGCGGAAACAGGCGGTGTAGGCCACATAGTTAAGCGGCAGTTTAGCGGCGCTGAGTATTTCATCCGCATGCAGGCTGGTTATCGGCACCTCGGCGGTGGGCACCAACCAGTAGTCCTCCTCACTGTCGTGGTAAAGGTTATCGGCGAACTTGGGCAGGTTGCCGGAAGCCTGCATAGTGTCTCTCTTGACCATAAAAGGCAGATAAACCTCTTTATAACCATGCTCGAAGGTGTGGGTATCCAGGAAGAAGCTGATCAGGGCTCTCTGCAGCCGGGCGCCCAGGCCGTTCAAAACATAGAAGCGGCGGCCGGAGATTTTGACTCCCCGCTCAAAATCAATGATGCCCAGTTTCTCACCCAGTTCCCAGTGGGCCAGGGGGTTAAAGCTCCTTTCGGGTGGCTGTCCGACGGTGCGGATGATAACGTTGTCTTCCTCGCTGGTGCCGACCGGCACTGACTCGTCCGGCAGGTTGGGCACCCGCAGCAGCAGGTCCTTCATTTTGGCATCCATCTCGGCGGTTGCAGCTTCCAGAGCGCTGATCTGGTCGCGCAGCCGGCGGCCCTGTTCGGGGGCCAATTTGCCGCCCTTGCGGGCATGCCGCAGCTCTTCAAGCCGGGTCAGTTTCTGACGCAGTTCGGCATCGATAGCCAGAATTTCATCTACAGGTGCGCTGTCCTTGCGGTGGGCCAGCGCTTCCTTGACCATGGCGGTATTTTCACGTATCAATTTAAGGTCGAACATTACTGCACCCGGGGTAAATACTATCAAATAAATACCAATAACCAATACTACAAATAAATACCAAAATATTGTTATTTAGGATAAATGAACCGATATCATTATTTCTGAGTTTTTAGTCTGGTTTTATTGAGTATTGTACTGACAATGGATATCAATTCCTGATTTTCTTTCAGGATCGATTCCAGATTGTCTTTTAAATTTATATTTGTGTCCGAGATTAGTCTTAGCCAGAACAGAGTCTCTTTAAGCTCTTTTCTAACGATGGTATAACAATGAACAAAGTCCTTCGTTGTTAGACAACCATCGGCTTCCTGATCATTTGCTCCAATTGATGTCGCAGATCTCAGCAACTGAGCAACAATAACTGAGTTGGAGAGAGTTTTGGGAAGAGTATTTACCAGTTTTATAACTCTAACCACAAACTGGTATACTCGTTCGTGAATAGCGTAACTATTATCTGACTTTATGGGATTATTGGTATTATTGGTATTATTAAGTTCCTTCTCTCCTATTGAAGCATTGGTATTTATTTGGTAGTATTTATTACTCCTTTTCCTTCAGGGCCGGGAACAGAATCACCTCACGGATAGAGGTGTTATTGGTCAGCAGCATCACGATGCGGTCGATGCCGATGCCCAGACCGCCGGTGGGCGGCATGCCGTGTTCCATGGCGTTGAGGAAGTCCTCGTCCAGAGGCTGGGCTTCCTCATCTCCTCTGGCTCTTTCTTCCGCCTGTTTCAGGAAACGCTGGCGCTGGTCGATGGGGTCGTTCAGTTCGGTGAAGGCGTTGGCGATTTCCATATTGCCGGCATAAGCTTCAAAGCGTTCGGTGATATTATCAAATCCCGGTTTTTTCTTGGCTAATGGAGACAGCTCTATCGGATAGTCACACAAAAAGGTGGGCTGGACGAGTTGGGGGTCGACATAGGTAGAAACCAGTTCATCAATTAGCTTGCCGCGTTCCTTTTTAGTATCAAACTGCATGCCGCGGCGCAGCATTTCGGCCTTCAGAGACTCAGTGTCGGGATAAAGGTTATAGTCCAATCCGGCATATTGCAGCACGGCTTCATGCATATCCAGGCGTTTCCAGGGCGGTGTAAAATCCAGGGTTTGCCCGTTAAACTCTACTTTCATACTGCCGTGTACTTGCAGGCAGACGCTGGAGACCATTTCTTCGACCATTTGCATGACGTCCTGATAATCGGCATAGGCTTCATAGGTTTCCAATAGGGTGTATTCCGGGTTGTGTTTGAAATCAATTCCTTCATTGCGGAAGACATGCCCCATTTCATAGACTTTATCGAATCCTCCGATTATCAGCCTTTTAAGATGCAGCTCAAGAGCGATACGCAGATAGAAATCGCGGTCCAGTGCGTTGTAATGGGTGATAAATGGTTTGGCGGAAGCGCCTCCGGCTTCCGGTTGCAGGACGGGAGTTTCCACTTCCAGGAAACCGCGTTTATTCAGAAAATCACGGATGGCCGAAATGGTCTGGCTGCGTATTTCAAAAGTCTTTTTTACTTCGGGATTGGAAATCAGGTCCAGATAGCGCTGGCGGTAGCGTTTTTCAACGTCTACCAGTCCATGCCATTTTTCGGGCAGCGGCTGCAGCGCTTTAGCCAGCAGCTTGAAATCTTTAACTTCGATAGTCGGCTCGCTGGTGCGGGTCAGGAAGAGCTTGCCTTCCACTCCCACAATATCGCCTACATCCAGGTCTTTGACCTGGTCGTATTTGCTTTCCAGGTTGTTGATACGGAAAAAGAGCTGAATTTTACCGCTGCCGTCGCGCAGGTCCATAAAGCAGGTCTTACCCATGCCCCGCCTGGACATCACGCGTCCCGCTACTTTTACCATAAAGTCCTGTGTCAGGAGCAGGTCTTTATTTTGCTCGATTTTTGCCACAGCTTCCTGAGTGGTACAGTCGCGGTGATAGCCGTAAGGGAACGGCTCGATCCCGGCTTCTCTTAAAGCCTTGAGCTTGTTTAATTTTTGCTGCATGATATCGTCGATTGCTGGTGACATGTTCGCTCTCTTTCATCGAATTTGAAACACTAAAGATAAAACACGATTATCACAAAATGACGTTCGTGTTTACTGGCTAATTATAGCGTGTCGGGGTGAGGGGAGTAAAGAAACGCAGGCTGTGATGAAGAAAGGCAGGAGCCCAATATATTGAGCCCCTGCCGATAACGTTATAGTCCTTTTTGGGCGACATAAGCAGCCAGGTCGCCCAGGCGGCAGGAATAACCCCATTCGTTATCATACCAGGCCAGGACTTTGACCAGGTTGCCGCCGATAGACATGGTATTCAGAGAATCGATGATCGAGCTGTGGCGGTTGCCTTTGAAATCGATGCTGACCAGTTCTTCCTCGCAGTATTGCAAGATACCGTGCATCGGGCCGCTGGCAGCGGACTTGAATGCGGCGTTGATCTCTGCGACTCCGACTTCTTTGGACAGCTCTACTACCAGGTCGACGACCGAGACGGTGGGAGTAGGCACGCGGATGGCGAAGCCGTGCAGTTTACCCTTCAACTCCGGCAGTACCAGGGAGATAGCTTTGGCTGCACCTGTGGAAGTGGGGATCATGCTCATACCGGCCGAACGCGCCCTGCGCAGGTCTTTGTGCTGCTGGTCCAGAATGCGCTGGTCGTTGGTGTAAGAATGAATAGTGGTCATCAGGCCTTTAACAATGCCGAAGTTGTCACTGAGGACTTTGGCGGCCGGTGCCAGGGCATTGGTGGTACAGGAGGCATTGGATATGATTTTATGCTGCTGGGGATCATATTTGTTTTCGTTAACGCCCAGCACAATGGTGATGTCTTCTCCCTTAGCCGGTGCGGATATGATGACTTTTTTGGCTCCGCCTTGCATATGTGCGGCCGCCTTGGCGGCATCGGTAAACAGGCCGGTAGATTCCACTACTATCTCGACTCCCATTTCAGCCCATTTAATATTGGCCGGGTCTCTCTCTGCCAGGACTTTGACTTCTTTGCCATCAATCTTAAGTCCGGTGGAAGTCGCTTCAACCTCACCGGGGTACTGACCGTAGCTGGAGTCCCATTTAAAGAGATGAGCGTTGGTCTTGTTATCGGTCAAATCATTGACAGCCACCACTTCCAGTTCATTGGTGTGATAGTGGTTGATTGCCCTGGTAACCAGTCTACCGATTCTACCGAAACCATTGATACCGATTTTGGTTGCCATTTGCTAAACAATCCTCCCTTAACCTTAATTTAAATTATTGATGGTAAGCGATAATCAGTCCGTTTTCTCAACAGATTGGTAACTTATTTTACCATGAAGAGCTATTCTTATCAGCTTTTTTTGCGCTGCCAGCATCTCCAGGTGAGCGATAGCCTGCATCATGGCGAAGCGCTTGTCCAGGGCGGCCAATTGTTCCCAGTGGACCGCTTTATTCTTAGGCGACCAGCTGATCAACCGGGCGACATGATAGGCATTGACGGGCTGGTTTTGCGCTTCAACCAATGTTTGTACCGCCGTGCTGCGGGAAGTATGATGCGCCAACAGCTGGTCGATGCGCAGACGGTGGTCTGTGAAAGGCTGTTCGTGTCCGGGCAGCACCAGTTCGATATCCAGCTCTCTCAAATGCTGCAAAGAATTCAGATACTGCTTTAGAGGGTTGGGCATTTGTTGTATATGCGTAGCGGCATTGGTGGCTATAGTGGGCAGCAGGGTATCGCCGGCAAAGAGCAGGCGCTGCCGGGGTTCATAATAGGCTACATGGCCGGGTGTATGCCCCGGGGTATTGATTACCGTCAGACGGTATGCCCCGACCTGAAAAGACTCGCCTCCCTTAAGCCATACGTCCGCTTGAACCAGATTTTTAATTTCAGGGAAAGGAGACTTCAGGGGTGGTAACTCTGAGGCGGGGATGCCGTGTGTGCGCAGGAAACGGTCCGTCATATCCCAGTAGTTGACTTGCGGATTATAACGCACCGCAATGATGATCTGTTCATCTTGATGCAGCAGAATTTGCGCGTGATATTCATTCTTCAGCCGGTTAACCATACCCAGATGGTCGCTGTGACAATGAGTCAGGAAGACCCGCTGAATATCCTTAAGACTGAATCCGGCCTCATTGAGTTGTGATTGAAGAGATTCAATCGATTCCGGCAAGTCCCAGCCGGTATCGATCAAACTAAAGCCTGCGCCATCCTTGAGAGCGTACAGATTGACCGAACCGGGTGAAAAGCCTTTCAAAGCTATTGTGATTTTAAATAGACCCGGATAGAGTTCTTGCATTTTCTAAAGATTACCGGATGAAATTTTATCCGACCGTTTTAAAATAAGTCTGTCCGTCAACATTAAGAAGACGTACTTGTTTATTATATTCCAGCGATTTCAGATGGGCTACTGTCTGCAATACCGCAAAACGCTTCTCCCAGCCGTTCATCTGTCCCCAGTGTGATTGTCCGGTGCGTCTGGAAACAGCCAGGACCTGTGAGACCTGATAGGCATTTTTAGCCTGGCCGTCGGAGAGGATATCAAGGATTATGGCGGCCTTCTTAGCATGGTCAGCCAGAAGTTCATCGATGCGGGCTGCCGGATTGTTGAAAACATATTCGTGTCCCGGCAGAACTGTATCGACCTCAAGCTCTTTGAGTTTTCTCAGAGAAGCCAGGTAGTGCTGCATAGGATATTCGATATGCTGAACGTGAAAGGCGGCGTTGGTGGCGATAGTAGGCAGCAGCATATCACCCGAAACCAGGAACTTTTTAGACTCTTCATAGAGCGCCACATGTCCGGGAGTATGACCGGGTGTATTGATAACCCTGAAACGATAGTCCCCGGCCTGCAGTATTTCTCCACCCTCCAGCCTAACATCCGGCACGATGGTGTTCATCTCCGGAGGCAGCGGCAGCTGGAACTCCGGGGGCGTAAGCTCTGCGACCGGAAAGCCGTGCGTCTGTAAAAACTGGTCGGTCATAGGCAGATAGTTGTCGATCCCGGTGTAACGAACTTTCAGTAATTCCAGGTCTTTGGCATGCAGATAGACTTTAACCGTCTGTTCCTTTTTTAAGCGGGGTACCATACCCAGGTGGTCGATATGAAAATGCGTCAGAAAAATTTCATTAATATCTTGCCGGGAAGCGCCGATCTCCTGCAGTTGTTCCGTCAGAGACGCCAGGGCTTCCGGCAGGTCCCAACCGGTATCGATGGCGGTCAAGCCGCCGGGCGTCTTGATAAGGTACATATTAACCGAGCCGGGATCGAAACCGGAGAGTGTAAGCGGCACTTGATATAAGCCGGGGAAAATTTGTTTCATGCTAACGCTTCAGTTCTTAGATTAAAAGACTGTCAACAGGACGGTGAATCAGAGCAGGCTGTTATCTTTTCAAATTATAAAAAGCCTGAATACCGGAATAGCGGGCACATTTATCCAGTTGCTGTTCGATCTTCAAAAGCCGGTTGTATTTGGCCACTCTCTCTGTCCGGCAGGGCGCGCCGGTCTTGATAAAACCGGTGTTAAGGGCTACCGCCAAATCGGCAATGGAGGTATCCTCGGTCTCGCCCGAGCGGTGGCTGACCACAGCCGTCCAGTTATTCTGTTGGGCCAGACGGATAGCATCCAGTGTTTCGGTGACCGTTCCGATTTGATTCAGCTTAATTAGAATAGAGTTGGAGGCGTTCTTCTGGATGCCTTCAGCCAGTCTTTTTACATTGGTGACATACAAATCATCGCCTACCAGTTGAACTTTCTGCCCAATTTTGCGGTTCAGAGTTTGCCAGCCCTCCCAATCGTCCTCGGCCATGCCGTCTTCAATACTGATAATCGGGTATTGGGTGGTCCAGCGGACATAGAACTCCGCCATTTCTGCGCTGTTGAAGGTCTTGCCTTCTTTTTCCAGTATATAGCGTCCGTCATGATAAAACTCACTGGAAGCCGGGTCGAGAGCTATAAAAACATCCTGGCCGGGGCGGTAGTTGGCCTTTTCGATGGCCGTCAAGATAGCTTCGATAGCCTGGTCGTTGGACTCCAGTGAAGGTGCAAATCCGCCTTCGTCACCGACATTAGTATTGTAGCCTTTGGATTTGAGTACCTTTTTAAGCTGCTGATAAATTTCGACACCCATCTGCAAAGCGTGACTGAAATTTTCCGCTCCGGTTGGCGCAATCATGAATTCCTGCAGATCGGTGGAGTTGGAGGCATGTTTGCCGCCGTTAAGGATGTTCATCAAAGGTACCGGCAGCGTGCAGGCTCCAACGCCGCCCAGATGGCGATAGAGAGGAACACCCAGGAAATTGGCTGCAGCATGAGCATTAGCCAGGGAGACCGCCAGAATGGCATTGGCGCCGAGATTAGCTTTATTGGGGCTGTCATCCAGTTTAATCATATGGTCATCGACATCTATCTGGTCGATAGCATCCAGGTCGATAAGCGTCGGTGCGATATGCCGGTTGATATTGTTGACAGCGGTTAAAACACCCAGTCCGTTATAGCGGGAGGAATCCTTATCGCGCAGTTCGACAGCTTCATATTTGCCGGTGCTGGCTCCGGAAGGCACCGAGGCAGTGCCGGTAGTACCGTCGAACAGTTCAACTTCAGCTTCTATGGTGGGGTTGCCGCGTGAGTCCAGGATTTCTCTGGCTCTGACCGCTTTAATAGTTGACATATTCCCCCTCCTTTTACAATATGACATTCATTAGTTAAGCCGGACTGAGCTTTTGCTCCGGCCTGCTTTGAGATGATTGCTATCCGGACAGTCGAGAGAATAGTCCATTAGTACTAGAGTACTTCTGAAACACTATCCAGAATGGATTATAACATGCTATATACTCACAGCAAAATACAGCATTGCAAAGGTTAACAGCTTAATCGCCCGGTTAATCCTCTATCCCGTCCGCTTCTATTATTCTATTATATAATGCATTAGTGCCATTTAAGTATACTGACGGCTTGGGTGACCGGGTTCACGTTTGTAAGCAGGTAATTGAATATATTAAGATAAGTTAATTTCGATTGCCCTTGCATTGAAGTAAAAGGCCTGTTGAGCTTGCGCCAGGCTGTCTTTCGGAATAGCAACGGATTGGACTCATGCTGTTTGAATTTCGCTTATATACTCTGATGTTTTTTGCCGGCGGGATTGCAGGTGTGGTATTAGCCTGCATTTTTATAAATCGTTATCCGGCCAAAGGCGCCTGGCCGCTGGCTTTATTTGCGCTGGCCTGTGCCGAGTGGTCGCTTGCTTCCGGCCTGGAAGCGGCCGCAGTCAGGATACCGGATAAGATACTGTTAAGCCAGATAGAATATCTGGGGGTTTGTGCCTCCGGAGTTTTATGGCTGATTTTTGCTCTGGACTATACCGGTTCTCAATGGTGGAAAAATGCCGCCCATATTATCTGGGTATCGATAGTTCCGGTCTCTATTCTAATATCAGTTTTTACCAACAATCTACATCATCTGTACTGGTCGGATGTTCAGATTGTGCAGAGTGCTCTGGGCCCCATTTCAGTCTATCTGCGCGGTCCCTGGTACTGGGTAAACTTAATATATAATTACGCTATCTATGCGGTGGGTGTTTTGATATTGCTGCGCTACGCCATGAGGAACCCGCTTTTATACCGCCGTCAGATTGCCGGGATCGTTATCGGTACGCTAACTCCCTTTGCAGCCAATATAGTCTATATGTTGAAAATTTTCCCTGTACCGTCTCTGGACCTGACGCCCTTTATGTTTATAATAGGCGGCTTAATCTACTCCTTTTCTATTTTCAGACTACGTTTTATGGAAGTTGTTCCCATAGCTCGTAGCAGACTGATTGAGAATATGCAGGAAGGCATCCTGGTTTTTGATGCGTGGGGAACGATAAAAGATATGAATCCGGCTGCGGAAACTATTATCGGGAAAAAACGTGCGGAGAGTTTAGGCCATAATGCCATAAAGATGTGGCCGAGATTGAAGAAGTCCTTGTTGACAATGGACTCTCGTAATGCCCTGGAAATCCATCTGGGCGATGGTGTACGGGAGAGAACAGTGGAAGTCGATTCCATTTCGATTTACACCCCCAAAAACAGCTATATGGGCCAAATGCTGGTATTGAGGGATGTTACCGATAGACGCAGGATAGAACAACGTCTGCGTGAAAGTGAAGCCAGATATGTTACTCTGGTGGAGCAGTCCAATGAGGGCGTTATCATTATCAAAAACGGTATTTGTGTTTTCATTAACCGCAGGGTGTCACTGGCCAGCGGATATACTCCGGATGAAATCTGCGGCCAATCTTTAGTAGCTATAGTAGCGGAAGAGGACCGCACTGCGGTTAATGAGTGTTACAGCAGATGGTTGGCCGGTTTTCCGATGAAGAATGTCTGTGAATTAAGTATTATGTATAAAAACGGTGAGAAGCGCATAGTTGAAATATCGGTCGGAGATATCCTTTATGAGGGTGAGAGAGCTCAATTGCTCAGCTTGAGGGATATCACGGAACGTAAAAACACCCGGCAGGAACTGGAGTTGCTGTACCGGCAGGAACTGGAACTGAAGCAGTCCCTGCAAGCGGAGATTGACAAACGCACCAGATATACCCAATCGCTGGTACATGAACTAAAGTCTCCGCTGGCTGAGATGTCCGAGTCTATCCAGGAACTGGAAGTCCGGCTGGTAAACGAGATATATCTGGCTTTGGCCAGAAATATCCGCCGGTCTATTGTTAACCTTGAGCAGCGTATTGATGAGTTGATAGAACTGGCCCGGGGTGAAGTCGGTCTGTTGAAAATAATTCCCGTTGAACTGGATATTACTACTGTACTTAGAGAAATAGTGGCTGAATTGACTCCGGTGGCAGCCAAAAAAGGTCTGATGTTTACTGTGAATATTCCGGACCTGCCGCATATTATGGGTGACCGCAGCAGAATCCGGCAGATAATGACTAACTTAATCAGCAATTCAATTAAATTTACCAACCGCGGCACGATTGACGTCAAGGCCGAAGTGACTGAGAATAACCGGTTGCTGGTACAGGTTAGTGATACCGGGCGCGGCATGGACAGAGAAGAACTGGATAATATTTTTAATCCATATCGCCGCAGCAAGCATGATACGGTGGGACTGGGTATCGGTCTGGCTTTGAGCAAAATATTTGTGGAATTACATCAAGGCAGTATACAGGCGGAAAGTTCCCAGGGTGAAGGTTCAACCTTTTCCTTTACTCTGCCTATACAGTCACGTCTCAATATTAACTGAGAGTATAATTTATAATAAAAGCCTGAACAATGCAATTTGAACTTACCCTTCAATCGGTTATATTCTTTGCCGGAAGCCTGCTGTCCTTTTTTTTAGCGTTGATGGTCTATCAACGCAGGCCGGCGCCCGGCTCATTTCCGTTAACAGTTTTTATAATGGCGGTGGCCTGGTGGTGTCTATTTTACGGTTTTGAGTATGCGGCAACCTCATATGAGGCGGTTGTGTTATATGCCAAACTGGAATATATAGGTATAACTGCCACCGGCCTGGCCTGGCTTTTCTTTACGCTGGAACTCTCCGGTGTCAATAACTGGAAGACTGTCAAAGTAATTTTGCCTCTGACAGTGATTCCCTTATTAACCTTGCTGCTGGTGCTGACTAATGAATGGCACGGCTGGATATGGTCGAATATCCGGCAAACCGGAGTTTCTTTACACCTGGTCTGGGAGCACGGTTTCTGGTTCTGGGTTTTTGTAGCCTTTAATTATAGTTTGTTCATCGCCGGAGTGGTCTTTCTTTTACGTTCACGCTGGAACAGGATCAGAAGTTTTCGTTATAAGGCTAGATTTTTGCTGCTGGGTACCATTTTACCCTTTCTTGCCAATATCTCCTATTTATTTTCCGGTAAGATTCAAGAACTCAATGATTACACCCCTGTTGTTTTTTTAGTGGCCTGTATTTTTTATGCGATTGCTATCATTCGTTTCCGTTTTTTGGATATCGTGCCGGTAGCCAGGGCCGCTTTGATAGAGCAGATCAGCGATGGGGTTATGCTGGTTAACCCTGTCAATGTCATTAGCTATATCAATTCCAGTGTTACCAGGCTGATGCATAAACCCAAAGATGAAATAACAGAACAGACAGTTGGACAGGTCTGTCCTGAACTGGCGGATCTTTTAGTTCAACATCCGGAAGATGGTATTTTTGATCTCGAATGTGATTCCGGGGGGTATTTTGAAATAAACAGTTCTGTATTGAGGCTGGCACGCGGCAAGTACCCATTACGCATAATGATAATCAGAGATGTAAGCGAGCAGAAAGAAATCGAGAGAAACATCAGAGAGAGCGAAACCAGATATGCGACGCTGGTGGAACAGAGCAATGAAGGCGTTTTGATATTACAGGGATTGAAAATAAAATTCGCTAATCGCCGGGTAGCGGAATTCAGCGGTTTGAACGAAGCCGAACTGGCTGACCAAGATATCACTGAATTAGTAGCTGAGAGCGACCGTCTGTTATTACAGGAAAGGCTGATAAAGCAAGCGCACGGCGAGGCGATACCTGCTTTATTCGAATTGAAAGTACAGGGACAAAACGGGCAGGAGAAAGAGGTATCCCTCTCGGTGAGTAGAATTGAGTATGAAGGAAAACCTGCTGCTATAGTGACGATTAGAGACATAGGCAAGAGAAAGCAGACACAAAGAAAACTGGAGAGCCTGTATGCAGAGGAAAAGAAACTGAGAGCCAGCTTGCAGGAAGAGATCGAAAAAAGGAGCAAGTATACTCGTACGCTGGTGCATGAACTTAATACGCCGTTGTCGGCCATATTGGCTTCAGGGGAATTGCTGGAAAGTGAAATCCGGAACGAGACTCTGATAGCACTGGTGAAGAATATTATGAGGTCTTCGAATAACCTGAAGCAGAGGATAGAAGGATTGATAGAACTGGCGCGGGGAGAAACCGGCCTGCTGAGAATCAACAGACAGCCGCTAAAAATTGAAGAACTGCTGAAAGAAGTGGTCAGTGAGTTGGAGCCTCTGGCGAATGACAAGGGACTGAACATTAAAACAGTGATAGGGGTATTGCCTGAGATACAGGGGGACCACAGTAGATTGAAACAGGTGGTGTTGAATCTGGTCAGTAATGCCTTGAAATATACCCGGAAAGGAGAAATCGAGATAAAAGCGGAGACTAAAGAAGATGCGGTAGAGGTGAGAGTAAAGGACAGCGGCAGAGGTATTGGGGAAGAAGAGATGGAGAATCTGTTTGATCCTTACCGCCGGAAAGGCAATGAGGGACAGGAGTTAAGCGGTCTGGGCATAGGTCTGGCGCTGAGCAAGATGATAGTAGAATCACACGGAGGGAAAATCAGGGTGGAAAGCCGGAGAGGGGAAGGCAGCACCTTCATTTTTACACTACCGGTGAACAGGAATAACTTATCCTGCAAATAGCTTTAACTTTATCTTCCTAATAGATATAATTACCGTAGGTTGGAAATACGTTTGAGCTAGGATTTAGGCTGGTCATAAATGACATTTGATTTTCCGGCTTTTTCAATAATATTCATAATCGGTTTTGTTATGTCCTTGGTATATGCTGTGGTGGTGTATTTCAGGCGTCCTGCACCCGGTGCCACAGCTTTTTCTATTTTCGCCCTGGTAATCGCTTTCTGGGTCTTGTTCAGAAGCTTTGAGGCGGGAGCGGTTGAGCTGGCAGACAAGATCTTCTGGGGCAAAATGATGTATATAGGTACTACCTTGGCCGGTCCAACCTGGTTGATTTTCAGTCTAAAATATACCGGTATAAAGTGGAGCAAAAAAAACCAAAATCTGGTCTGGCTTTTCGTTGTTGCGGCAATAGTCTGTGTGCTGGTCTGGACTAATCAATATCATGGCTTTATATGGCCTGAAGTGTATCCTTCCCCGGGGACAAACGGAGTAATTCTGGTCTGGGTGCATGGCTGGGCCTGGTGGATTGCTGCTGCGTTTAATTATTTTTACTTTCTGGTCGGTGTTCTGATTTTCTGGCGGTATTTGTTTCGCAATAGACA
>DAOUFH010000221.1:0-8684 GCA_034429955.1 Dehalococcoidales bacterium | reverse complement strand
ATTAAGAGGAAACCGGCAGGTTAGAAAATCGACCTTATAAACAGCCTCTTAAATTAAAACAGGACGGCCTTAAAGGCCGTCCTGTTTTAATGACTGTTTGAACTAGACAGTCTTCTCGAACCACTCGCCGATCCTGGCCCAGTTGACGATATTCCAGAAGCCCTCGATAAATTTATTACGGTCGTTCTTATAGTCCAGATAGTAGGCATGTTCCCAGACATCCACAACCATCAAAACTTTGAAACCAGCCGGGAAATTGACGTTATGCTTCTCAATCTGCTGGATCATCAGCCGTTCAGCCTCTTTACAGTAGGTCAGTGCACCCCAGCCGGAACCTTCGGCCCCGCTGGCTGCCGCAGAGAACTCTTTTTTAAAGCGGGCAAAACTGCCGAATTCCGCTTTGATGGCATCGGCCAGCTTGCCGGTGGGCTCACCACCGCCGCCTTTGCCGGCCGGAGCCATATTCTGCCAGAACAGGGAATGCAGCTTATGTCCGCCCAGATGAAAGGAGAGTTCCTTTGAAACGGCCTTCATATCCAGGTCGACACCATCCTTGCGGGCAGTTTCCAGCCTGGCAAAGATGTTGTTGGCGCCGGTGACATAGGCCTGGTGATGCTTGGTGTGATGCAGTTTAAGCTGTTCTTCTGAGATATAGGGTGCTAGATCAGCGTAACCATAAGGCAAAGCGGGTAATGAGTAGGTTTTGGACATAGTGTGTTCCTCCTTAAAATATTCACATTCTGCGTTAAATCAAAAGCAAAGCTAATTACATTATATATCAGTAGTTAGTCGTTCGTTGGTGGTTATTGGTTTAGGGAGAAGGAGTTTTGATTAATGAATGTTTTCGTCTTACAAAATCGAAACACACCCGAAGCAATCCAATATAAAGGGACTTGCTTCATTATTTTAAAATGTCTTCGACATTCTATAAGATAGCTTAAGGAGTGAAAGCTGTTCGCTATGACGCTGTTTTTGAAGTTCGTTTCTTATTCTTAATAATAGGGGAAAACCGGTGGGAAGGTGCTACCAGGAGCAACCAGCTACTACTCTATCTGCCGGTTGAGGTTCCAGTATTCGGTGATGTTATTATCTGACAGACGGAAGATGTCGATGCAGTTTACTTTGACCAGGTTGTAAGCCGGAGGATTGCCGAGTAACCTGTCCGCCTGAAAGCCACTGACGGTGTATTTGGACATAACTTTTGCGCCCCGGGTGGCCAGGTTTTCAATATTGAGCTCATACTCAGGGAAAGCCTTGTTCAGGTTTGCGAAAAAATGCAGCAGATTTTTAATACTGCCGGCCTTATCAAACTTAAACTCCGCCGCCGGAGATAAATTTACCCCCGTTATAACGGCATGGTCATGCAGTAACGACCGGTATAATTCTATTATGAGTTGCTGGCAGGAGTCCTGGACACGCACCAGCGGCACAGTGGTATCGAACAAACTATCTCCCGTATGGCGTTTTACCGTGCGGCATTTAGTTAAATTGTGCCGCAGACAAGCCAGAGGAACAACAGTACCTGCGCTCAGTTTTTATAGGTAACTTATGGTAGTCGAATGGGGAAATAGCTATCAGCCGTCAGATATCAACAGGTAAATACGAAATTCGTAACAAATTCAAATAACCAAAATTTTTAAAAATAAAGAATCTTCTCCCTTTAGAAACGGGAAGATAAGAAGAGATTTTGATAACCGGCCTATAAAAAACAGGGATGATGAACAGCCGCCGTTGCCGGTGTCCTCCTTCCGTTCATCATCCCCCGGGATTGCCGCGTGAAGCGGCAAATAACTTAATTTTTAGCTATCAGCTTTTCTCGAACTTAAAACTTATTACTGATAGATGTTAGCTTACCGCTGTTATGTTAACTATTTAGTACAGGTAGTCCTTCAATTTGGCCTTGTTTTGCGGCTCACGCAGAATCTTGA
Source organism: Dehalococcoidales bacterium (assembly GCA_034429955.1). GTDB lineage: Bacteria > Chloroflexota > Dehalococcoidia > Dehalococcoidales > UBA3254 > DATIKD01. Next base: position 6,756 of record DAOUFH010000221.1, on the reverse strand, counting down.
GGGCTTTCATCTCAATCTGACGTACCCTTTCACGGGTGATGCCCAGTTCCACGCTGACCTCTTCCAGTGTCCGGCCTGAGCCGTTATCCAGACCGAAACGCAACTCGATCACCCGGCGTTCTCTTTCCGGCAGAGAGGCGGTCACCTGTCGTATCTGCTGCGAGAGCAGGCTGCCGGCCGCCTCATCCTCAGGACGGATAATCGAAGTATCCTCAATGCAATCACTTAACTGGTCGTCATCCTCACCTATGGGCATCTCCAGAGAGACCGGCTCCAGGGACATGGCATCCAGCAGTTCCCGAACGTCTTTCTCACTGATCTTCATGGCTTCAGCCAGTTCGGTATTGGTGGGCTTGCGGCCATTCTCCTGAAACAGTCTCTGACGAGTAGCAGAAAGCCGTTTGCTGATGTTTACCATGTGCACCGGCAGTCTGATAGTGCGTGAACCATCGGCAATAGCACGGCTGATAGACTGTTTGATCCACCAGGTAGCGTAGGTGCTGAACTTGAAATTCCGGCGATGGTCGAATTTCTGCACGGTACGAATCAGTCCGATATTGCCTTCCTGGATTAAATCGCCCAGCGCCAGGCCTCTACCCACATATTTCTTGGCGATACTGACCACCAGTCTCAGATTGGCCGTCACCAGACTGTCATGGGCTGCTTTGGCACGAGCTTTAATACGGTTGAAATGATCTTCAATATCCCTGTCGGCCTGGGCCAGATTCTTACGGAATTCACTGGAATACAAGGCCCGCACAAAATCATTTTTACGGGCAGCCTGCATCAGATTATCCACCATGGTCCAGTCGATCAGCAGATTAACCAGTGACAGCTCAATCAAAGCCTGTTCAGCTTTAGCCATATCGACTTCAGCCACAGCGGCGGCATTGCCGACCATAATGGGGTCCAGAAAATTATCGACTTTTTTGTGCAAAGCCGGGTCGATAGCTCTTTTAATAATGGGAGTAGCATTTTTTAATCCGGCTTCACGGGAGACTACTTCAAAAAGAATACTGTGCTGATTGAACCTCTCCAGCAATTCCAGCATTAAAATTACAGGTTTGAAGTCGGCGCCTGTTTTGGCTTTGATTTCTTTTTCCAACTGCTCCAGATAGCGTCCCTGTTCAATCTGGCTGCCCAGTTCTCTTTCCCTAGCGGCATTAATCTTGGGCGTCTGTCCCATCTCGGAAAGATACAGATAGACCAGGTTATCCATATCGGCTACGCTGGACGGAGCATTGCGGGTCTCGGGCTCCTGCCAGTTTTCGTCCTGGGAATCAAGACTGTTATTGACCAGCAAGGAGGGAATTTTCCGGGTATCCATCGCAGCAGTGGTATTTTTACGGGTTCCGGTAGTTTTGTTAGATCTCGTTTTGGTAACCATCTCTCCCTCCTGTCCTCTTATTCAATTTTTAGTGGTAACACCATGTTAACTTTCTAAAAGAGAAAAGAATATCCGTAGTATTACGCAGAAGGGGTCTAGTTTTTCCGTAATTAGGAGGATGGGAGATGAGGGATGAAAGAGAGAAGGTAAATCCTCTCCTTTAGAAAAGGAAAAGGCGAGAGAGGGTAAAATAGCCTGTCGTAGGGGCGGGTTTGAAACCCGCCCGCCCTGGTTGTCATACCAGAAGCCCCAGGTTCACTTGAGGGGAGGTGTGTACTGATAGCTAATAGCTGACAGCTCACCCTTTCCCCTATTTGAGGCTGAAGCATAAGGGGAGTGGATGCACGAACGACGAATCACGAAAAACTAAAAGCTAAAAATCTAATTATCTCTAACTAACTATCTAACAGCTAATATTAACCTTCTCCTGCTGCTATTAGTCCCTGGCGGACAGCAAACTGCAGCATCTGGGACTGTGAACGCAAGTTGAGCTTATGCATCAGATTGGCACGATGTGTTTCCACTGTGCGCGGGCTGATGCCCAGTTCAGCAGCTATTTCCTGATTGCTCAGGCCGTGAGCAGCCAGCTTCAGGATTTCTTTTTCGCGATCGGTCAGTCTATCCAATTCACCGGTACAGCTATTTAAATAATTGGAATAGCTTTCTATAGTATCCGCACAAATAGGGTGACCCAGGTAACGTTTACCCGCAACAGCCAGCCGGATACCCTTAAGCAGTTCTTCAGGCGGCGATTCTTTGAGGATGTAGCTGCTGGCTCCTACCCGCAGAGCTTCCAGAATATAGGCTTCATTGTTATGCATCGACAGAATGACCACACGGGTATGCCGTTCCCGGCTGCACAGCCTGCGGGTTACTTCCAAACCGTTTATCTCAGGCATCATAAGGTCCAGCACCAGAATATCAGGCTGCAAGTTTTCAACCAGTTCCAGAGCCTGACGTCCGTCTTCGGCCTCTCCTATCACATCAAAATCCGGTTCGGAACAAAGTAACGCTTTCAGACCTTTGCGTACTACTTTGTGGTCATCCGCCAGAACAATCGTCAACATCATATTCACCACTGGAATCGAGAAAATAGAAGCGAGTCAATATCATTTACATACATTATGATTCGCAGCAGCAGTGAATTGTTATACGTACTTTTACGTAATTAAACTACGTAAACAGCGCAACAATACGTAGTGCAGTTTCAAAGCAGAAGAGACTTCATAAAAGCTGAAGAGTAAGGGCATTTTAATTACAGACTACCGGATAACAGAGGGCATTAGATTTTGCCGGGGATGATGTCGTGCTGAATAGCGAATTGAATCAACTGGGCATGGCTATGCAGTTCCAGCTTGCGCATCAGGTTAGTACGATGAGTCTCAACAGTACGCGGACTGATGAAAAGACGGGAAGCGATATCGTTATTGGTATAACCCTGGGCGGTCAGCATCAAGATTTCCCTTTCACGGGTTGTAAGCTGGTCGTAAGGGTCAATCGGTTTGGCATCCGACTTACTGGTGTAGGCCTCAATGGCCCTCTCCGTCAAAGGGGCGCTTAAATAACGTTTTCCGGCATGCACTTCACGTACTGCATGAATAAGCTCCTCGGGAGGAGATTCTTTAAGGATATAGGCCTTGGCGCCCGAACGCAGCGCTTCCAGAACATAAGCTTCATTGCTGTGCATGGAAAGGATCACGATGCCGGTATCGGGGACCTTTTTGGCCAGTTGGCGGGTGACTTCCAGACCGTTCAAACCGCCCATCATCAGGTCCAGTATCAGCACATCAGGCTTCAGCTTCTCGACCAGCTGGACAGTCTCTAATCCGTCGTTAGCTTCACCCACAACACTAAAATCAGCCTCGGAGCTCAAAAGGGCTTTGAGTCCTTTCCTGACCACCTGATGATCGTCCGCTAAAATAATCGAGATAGTGCTCATGCAATTACCAGGTTATAAATTTTAAGTTATCTGTTATTTTTAGCTGTAATATAGCTATTTTCTGCCTATTTTTAATTTATGTCAACCACTAATTTCACCTGGCAAAACTTGAAAAAGCTATTTTTTACCGGATTGAGCCGCAAAGTCCTCTACTCTCTTCTCTATACGGGTCATGATAAAGGTCAACAGCCGGTTGAATTGCTCCTGCGGTTCCAGGCTGGTATAGGGTGTAGGAGTTTCTATTGCGTAACGTCCGTTACTGCCTTTCTGACGCACAAAGTTGAGCATGTGATAAAAGGTGTTCTGTTTTAAGGCATGCGGATAATTTGAAATAGCATCCAGCACCCGGATGATGCCGTAACGCGGCGCCGGGTAATGCAGGCTGCGGTAACGCTTACCCACACCGAAGTACACAATCTGGCCGCCCCGGTCGCGCATCTCCCAGTGTTTTAACAGCAGGTCTATCGCGCCGTTGAAACGTGGGTCATTCAGGAATTCGGGATAGTTGGCAAGCAACAGCAGGATATTCAAATTCTCCTGCGGACAGGAAGGTTCATATTGCAAAGGAGCGCCGACATTGTGATTGGGATTGCAGTACCAGCCGCCGTCCAGCCGCTGTGAAGAGAGAAAGAGTTTGACCAGTTTTTGAATATGCGGGTTTACCTGAAAACCCAGGCGCGTGACGGCCGATAACAGAATGACGGACTTACAGAAGTAGGTCGGCTGCATGCCGTATTCGGTAATATAAGTCCCGTCTGCAGCCTGCCGGGACAGGAAGTCCTCGATTTCTTTATTGATATTCAAATCAGCCGCCGTAAGCCCCAGATCAGCCAGAAAATAGAGGTCCCAATAGGGATTTTCATAACGGTCGGCATCCATCCAGTTGGGGATGGCCGGAATGCCCTCTTTTTTGTTTTTAAGCCTGCTCACGATTTCAGCTATGGCAGGGTCGGCTATTACCGGAGCGCTCTCCGGATTTTGATTCAATAACTGTTTTTCAACCGCATATCGCAGCCAGAGCGGCCCCTGACTGAGCCATTCTATGATTTTTGCGTCCATGTGATCCCCCAGTTCATGTCATAAAACAAAAGCCCTGTAGAGTACAGAGCTTTCGAGTGACGATAAATATCTTTTACGGCCTCAGCCGTTAAAACGCTATTTTTAATCAGCCTTCTGATATTTCCACTTCAAGCCCTCTTTCTGCCACATTACAGTGTTGCAGATGAGGCAGGCATACTGTTTTTTCTCACCGCTCTGAGTGAGTTTGACTCTGACCAGTTTCTGGCATTTAGGACAATAGACCTTCTTTGCAGTTAGATTAATCAAGTTGGAATACTCCTCCGACATATACTTTGAAAAAACGTTATGCTCTATTATAAGACTGTTGACGACTGATATGCAATTCGAGCACCCGCTGCTGCTATTGACCTGAGATCCTATCAAATAATGCGACGCAGTTTCATTTTCCGGCTATTGAACAGCGGAATATCTAAGAGTAAGATAAAAAAATGATTAATCTCAACATGCCTGAATATTATTCTCGCCGGGCGCCGGAATACGACAGCTTTTATGATGAACCTGAACTCCAGGCTGAACTTAAAGAGCTTAAAAGCCTGATGGCTGTTCTGTTAAAAGACCGGGATGTGTTTGAAATCGGCTGCGGTACCGGTTACTGGACACAGTATATCGCCAGGTCGGCCAGGTCAATTCAGGCCACCGATGTCAACCGGTCTATGCTGGATTTAGCCGCCGCACGCGACTACGGAAGCTGTCCGGTCGATTTTGAAATCTGCGATGCCTATCGATTATACTGGTCGCACCCAAATTATAATGGCGGATTTGCCGGTTTCATCTGGTCGCACGTGCCGGTTTCTCGCCGAACTGAGATACTAAATTCACTGCATACAGTTTTGAACGAGAGCGCCAGAGTGGTCTGGATGGACCAGAACTATGTGGAAGGCTACAGCACTGCCATATCCAGGCGGGATGGAGAGGGCAACAGCTACCAACTCCGGCGTCTGCACGACGGTTCTATATATGAAATAATTAAAAATTTTCCGGATGAAAACGAGCTAAAACAAACTTTCGGCCCGTATGCCGCTGACTGGCAACTGAGACGGTTTAAATACTTCTGGCACCTGAGCTACAGCCTGATAAAAAATAACCAGAGCAGGACAGACCCGTATAGTGTTCAGACCTGAGGCAATCACCATAGATTTTTTCGGTACACTGGTTGAGGAAATCTTCCTGCCGGTTAACGCCATCTGCGCTAAAATCTGCCTGCGTTGCCCATCAGTAAAACAGTCCACCTTCGTTAAATACTGGGTTAAAGCTTTTTCAAAGCTGACCGATGAAAGCTACGGAGATAGTTTCATACTGCAAAAAGAGATTGAAAAAAGGTCGCTTCAGCAGGCTATCGACCATTTTAAAGTCGACCTGAAGGCTGCTGAATTAACCGAAGAACTGATCAACTACCGGAGCCGGCCCAATCTCCTACCGGCCAGCCGGACGGTACTGGCGGCCGCCAGAATGCCGGTCTGCCTGGTCACCAACATCGATAACGAGGACATTCAAAAGGCCCTGCAATTCACCGGTCTGCATTTCAACTGCGTAGTGACCAGCGAAGACTGCCGGGCCTATAAACCGCGTCATGAGGTTTATGAACGCGCTCTGAACCGTTTAAAATTGCCCCCACAGAAAGTCTTGCACGTGGGAGATTCACATCACGGCGATGTGACCGGCGCTAAAGCCCTGAATATCAAAGTGCTCTGGATCAATCAAAAAAAACGCACCCTCACACCAGAACAGGTCCGCCCGGACTATATGGCCGCCGATCTGAACGAACTGAGACGCTTTATCGAATAGGCGTTGCGCCTGCCGCAGAGCAACGTCAAAATTCAGGTAACCGCCTGGTGTGTATTACGTACTGCAATATCCCATTTGCCGGCGGAGAACACTCCCCCCAAAGCGCAAACCCGTATATCACTTTCTTTATAACAGGCCGCGGAAATCTCAAATATATAATCAGCCAGGGAGAGTGCACTGTCTGCCGTAATTTCCAGTCTGGATAGCGGCTGGTCGGGCTGGCAGGCCTCCGGTTTTTCCAGGTCGCCCCGGTAGGTTGAAACACCCTGAATAACGCCGGGCTGAGGCTGCATTTCATAAACTCCGGCCGGACGCCGGGCACTCTTGATAGCAGCCAGGTACTGCATGGCGGACTTATCGGCGGTCGGTACGATCACTCCGGCTATACGGGGGGTATTCAAGCTGTCAGGCTCTGATTCCGCTCCGTCCATAACTTTCTGCAGATATTCGGCAGAGCGGGGAGTATCGACATTAAATAACAGGCGGTACATCTCATAGACCGCTTCGGTCTGAATACCGTTGGAGACCGCCAGCAGGCCTATGCTCTCGTCATACTTAACGGCGG
>DAOUFH010000220.1:0-18861 GCA_034429955.1 Dehalococcoidales bacterium | reverse complement strand
TTCGTTTCTACCCAGGGGGCCATCGGGAATACTGCCGCTGCCAGGCTGGTTGAACAGGCCGATCGCATTATTGCTCCGCGTGAGATGCCGCTGGAAGAGGTCCGCAAGATGGTTTCTGCCGGTCACCAGGTGGAAGTCTTCGTACATGGCGCTCTCTGCTTCAGCTACAGCGGCCTGTGCCTCTTTTCCAGCTTTGTGGCCAACCGTAGCGGCAACCGTGGCAACTGCGCCCAGTTGTGTCGCCAGAAGTTTAACGCCGAATATCCGCTTAGCACCCGCGAGTTATGCACCGTGCGGCGCATCCCGGAATTCATTGAGGCCGGCATCAGCGCTTTTAAAATTGAAGGCCGTATGCGCTCGGCGCTTTATGTGGCTGTCGCCACCCGGCTATATCGCAAAGCCGTCGATGCTTATCTGGCGGGGCAATTCAAGGTTCCGGAAAAAGAACTGTCCGAGATTGAAGTGGTCTTCAACCGGGAATTTACCGAAGGACTGATCGGTGGTGACTCCAGTTTGATTTCGTCGGAAAAACCCATGAACCGCGGGGCTTGCCTGGGAGTTATGGAAGAGGGTCTGATTACTTTGCAGCGGTCTGTCTCCAGAGGTGACGGACTGGGGATCTGGAACAAAGAAAATGTTACCGGAGCGACGGTTCAGAATATATTAAAGGACGGGCAGCCGGTCAAAACCGCCCAAAAGGGTGAACGTGTAGACCTGGGCATAGGCGCCCGGGACGGTTCCCGTATTTATCTGACCTCATCTGCTGAGATAAAAATCGAGCCGGACTTTCAGTTGCACCGGACCCCCTTGAAAAGGCCGTCCAGGCAGCGACCATCGGTAGCCTTACCCCGTCTCAGTAAACAGCCGGCTCCGGTGCTGCAGCGCTTTCTGGCCCGGGCTTATTCCGTGGCTGAAGCGCATGAAATTGCCCGGTCCGGCGCGGATATCGTATTCTACGACATCTTTGCCTCTGATTATCCTGACCCGGGACAATGGCAGGAGCGCACTGAATTGGGAGCTTACCTGCCGCGTATTATGAGCGACTCTGCCCTTAATAAAGCAGTTTCATTGCTCGGCAGAAAAAAACCGGCGGCTGTTCTGACCGGCAATCCGGGGTTTCTGTCCTGCCGCAATCATTTCTCCAGGCCGGTCTACCTGGACTATTCTATCAATGTTTTTAACGACCTGGATGTTAATTTTTTCCGGCAGCAAAGGGCGATCCCTATGCTTTCGCCGGAGCTTTCACTGCTGGAACTGAGCGCTTTCAAAGACCGTGAAGTACTGATTTACTGTCACGGCGATATCATATTGGTCAATAGCTGTATTCCGCTGGAGTGTGACAGTCTGAAAGATGACAAAGGTTATAGCTTTACTGTCCGCCGGGAAAACGGTTACTGGCAGGTACTTAACAGCCGTCCGTTCGGTATGTTCAATGATTTACGCAAATTGAAGACTGCCGGCTTCAATCAATTTTACATCGATGAACAGGGACACAGCGCCCATTATATTCTCTTTTACCGCAGCCTTTTGAAACAGCCTGTGGAGGACCGCCGGGAACGCAAGGGTTTCACGGCGGGGCATCTGTATAAAGGTGTGGACTAGCGGGCGTAAAAATTTAACCTTTTCTATAAGGAAGGAAATAACGGACGGTCGGGTTATAAACCCGACCCTACGAAAACTCCTATTCTCCACCCTTCTACAAACTAATAACTGTCAGCAGTCTACTGACAGTTATTCTATGAGATCGCTTCAGGCGGCTAAGGCGTTCGCGAATGACGCTGGAATTCTTGAATCATAAATCTCACCCCGAAAACCTATTGAGTTATTGCCAGCAACTATAATTTAAGCCAGTCTCAAAAAATGTTATAATCAAAAGATAAGTGCCTGAATAACTGCATTACCGGCTGGATAAAATGAAAAAACACTCAGGAAAGAATTAATCATGCGATATCAAGCTCCCCGCCGTTCCGGACCAATCAGTCCCATACTGGTAATAGTTATCGTCAATCTCCTGATATTTATCGCTACTTACATCAATCAACAGGTTATCTATGCCCGTTTCGCTCTTTTACCCGCTACTTTGGGACAGGAACCCTGGACGGTTTTCACCTATATGTTCGTGCACGGCGGGTTGTCCCATATTATTTTCAACATGATAACGCTCTATTTCTTCGGGCGCTTCGTCATCGCGCTGGTGGGAGAAGGCTCCTTCTTGATCACCTATTTTCTGGGCGGAATCGTCGGCGGTCTATTTTTCTATCTCTATACCATGCTAATCGGTTATCCCTTCACTTATCTGGTGGGAGCCTCAGGCGCTATCTATGCCCTGGGCGGCCTGCTGCTGGTGATGCGGCCCAAAGCCAAAGTGGTGGTTTTTCCAATTCCTGTGCCGATCTCGCTCTGGATAGCCATATTGGTCGGTTTTGCGTTGAGTGCCCTGAATGTGACGGTAGCCTGGCAGGCCCATCTGGGCGGCCTGGTTCTGGGTGCGGTGATAGGGCTTTATTTCCGTCGCCGTGAGAATCGTCCCTACTGGAACAATCCGCGCTAGCCCGTCATTCTATAAAGCTAAATAACTTTGACATTATATGATTTGAGTCTGAAAACCAGCTATTTTCAGACCCCATAAAGGAGATATTAGATGAGTTCCCTGAGCCAGTTTGATGCTGAAATCGATAGTGCGATTCAGAAGGAAAGACGCCGTCAAAAAGAGACTATTAATCTGATAGCATCGGAAAACTATGCCAGCAAGGCCGTTATGGAGGTTCAGGCTTCAGTGCTGGCCAACAAATATGCGGAAGGTTATCCCGGCCAGCGCTATTACGGCGGCTGCGAAAATATGGATGTTGTAGAGTCGGCGGCCATAGAAAGGGCTAAAAAGCTCTTTCATGCCGAATATGCCAATGTCCAGCCTCACAGCGGCGCTCAGGCCAATATGGCGGTCTATTTCGCCCTGGTCAATCCGGGCGATACCGTGATGGGCATGAGCCTGGCTCATGGAGGACATCTCACCCACGGTTCCCCTGCCAACTTCTCGGGCAAATTTTATAACTATATTCATTATGGTCTGAATCCTGAGACCGAACGCATTGATTACGATGAGCTTGAAAAGCTGGCTGTTCAGCACCGTCCCCGGTTGATCTTCAGCGGCGCCAGTTCTTATCCGCGTATAATTGATTTTGAGAGATTTAAAAAGATTGCCGATCTGGTGGGCGCCAAATTGATTACGGATATGGCCCATATCGCCGGACTGGTAGCGGCGGGTGTGCACCCCAGCCCTGTTCCTTATGCCGATCTGGTGACGGGTACTTCACATAAAACATTACGCGGCCCGCGGGCCGGCTTTATCGTGGGTAAAGCTGAGTATGCGCATAAAATCGATTCTTCTGTGTTTCCCAGGGTACAGGGCGGTCCTTTGATGCAGGTTATCGCGGCTAAAGCGGTCTGTTTTAAAGAGGCCTTGCAGCCTGAATTTGTTAAATATCAGAAACAGGTGGTGGCCAACGCTTTGACGCTGGCCGAAGGACTGGAGAAGGGCGGTATCCGCCTGGTTTCCGGCGGTACCGATAACCACCTGATGCTGGCCGATTTAACCAAAACCGGAGTAAGTGGCTGGGATGCCCAGGTTGCTCTGGAAGAGGTGGGTATCGTGGCTAACCGCAATGCCATTCCTTTCGACAGCCGCCCGCCCAAGATAACCAGCGGTATGCGTTTCGGCACGCCCGCAGCTACCAGCCGCGGCATGGGTGAAGCTGAAATGCGGCAGATCGCAGCCTGGATTGTTAAAATCATTTCTAATATCGGTGATGCCGCTGTCAAACAGCAGATCAAAGAGGAAGTGGCGCAACTCTGCACCAGGTTCCCGGTGCCGGGGATAGATTATTAGCGGTTAGATTGATAGACTATTAAACTTATACTGGCTGTTCGACCGGGCGGGTTTTAAACCCGCCCCTATATTTCAAACTTATAACTTAATACTCACCCTATCTCGAAACTGACGGCTGATAGTCTGGTTGGTCAACAGTTATAACCGTTCCGGCGCAGCCATTCCAGACCTTTATTGGTGTCGCTGGCTACCCGGGCTTTTTCACTGACCTTGAGGCGGTATTTGAAACACCAGTAGGTGAATTCTTTGATCTGGGTCAGGTTGCTGGCGGCGCTTTGGTGATAGTGTTTTTCCTTGCGGAAACGCTTTAACAGCGTTTTGGGCAATTCGTCATAAATCCGGCTGAAGACTTCTTCATCTTCACCCTGTTTGCGCGGCCAGGCATTGGCCCTGCGCTCCTTGCGGACTTCTTCCTTGACGGCCTGGATCAGGGCTTCTTCCACCGTCACGCCGTAGAAAAAATTCAGATACATGCGATATTTGGAAGGCCCGATTAAGGCTTTAAATTCCTCCTGGCTGAGGCCTTCCGGCGGTTTGTTTTCAAACAACAAGGCATATTTTTCATTATCCGGAATCAGACCCGGCACGCTTTCAAATAAGCGCTGGGCCAGCAGCAGCCAGTCGAAAGCCTCGCCCTCAATGAGATAGTGATAGACCTGACCATTGAACGTTTCAGTTTCATCTGTCCAGAGTGCCATGGTCTCCAGCAGGGCAGGGTACCAGGCCTTGCCTGCGCTTAAGGCGTTCCTGAAATGTTGAACGGCGGCCTCTATATTGCTGATTGGAGGCGGGTAGCTGTTATTGTCTGATTTAACGGAATCAACCATAGATTAATTTTAAACAAAGCTGAGATGTGTAAGCAAGTAAAATCTTGAGTTTTGGGTAGCCGTCATTAATACTGTATAAGTTAAATTCTCAAGACCCTGGACAGCCCGCCCAACTCTTGCAGGCTCTCTTTAATGATCAGATAATCAGTTTCGCCTTTGAGCAGTCTGAAAGCGGCCTTCCAGACTTTGTCCTGCCGCCTGAAAGCTTCCAGCGCGATTCTGGGAAAGCGGTAGATAATGCCGGCCAACCTGGCGGCTATTTTGAGATTGGCTATTATCTCCTTCTCAAGTACGGCCTGATAATCTGCCAGAGTACCGCTGTCCAGCGATTTTTTGATAGTCTGAGCGGCCAGCTGGGCGCTTAAAATAGCACTGTAGAGTCCTTCTCCGGTCAGGGGGTCGGCCAGACCGGCGGCATCACCCAGCAGCAACAGCCTGTCATGGACTGCCCGGCTGTTTTGGCCGCATAAGGGGATCAAAGCGCCGCGCTGTTTCAGGATACTGTATTCACCGAGATCAAGAGAATCTAAATATTCATAGAAAAGTTGCTTCAGCTTCCCTGTGGGGGATTTGTGACAGGTGATGCCGACCGATAAGTGGTCTGATTTAGGGAAAACCCAGGCGTATCCCCTGGTACGTCCGGCATCGATAGAAAGCCGTGATTTCCACCTTTGTCTGACATCCGGTTCAACTTTGACCTTAGCTTCATAGCAGGTAATCAGTTTTCTCCGGCGGCTTTCGCCGCAGACTCTGGCCGATAGACCCAGCGCTCCGTCGGCGCCGGCCAGATAGCGGCCGTAGAAAATTCCCTGAGGGGTCGTCAGGTTTACACCGTTGCCGGTGAAGTTTATAGCGTTAACCTGGTGTTCAGTGAATATTACGGCTCCGGCCGCTGCTGCCGATTGCAGCAGTTTGTAATCAAATCTATCGCGTCTGACGGTATAGCCGGCGACCTGATTTTCGGTACAGATACAGTGATTTTGGCCTATATAGGAAAAATCGGCTGTAGTGATGCGGCACTCTATCACATCGGACAAATCGAATTTTAGTAATTTGGCGGCTCTTAACGACAGCCCTCCGGCGCAGCATTTGTATCTGGGCAGTTTTTCCTTTTCAAAAACGGCAGTGCTAATGCCTGACTGAGCCAGTTCCAGGGCCAGCGTGGCGCCGGCCGGACCGGCTCCGATTATCAGGACATCGAAAAAATGATTCTTCAGTTTGGACCTCCGTTAATTGTGTTAGGCGGCTGAATATAGTCTAGTTGGCCTGTGTCCTGCGGTCAACTACCTCCCTATATGACGTACGCTTGGACAAGCTGACAGTAGATGTCCAATAGCGATATAATATACTCACACCTTCGGGTGATTCTTTTTATCAGGACTTCTTTATTATGAGTAATGACTTTCGCGTCCGCTGGGATTTGCTGACAGTAGCGGTCTTTCTGACTTTTTCCGTCTGGGCTCCCTTGTTCGCTATTCCGCCGATGGAGACTATTCTGGCCGGCAAGCTGGCTATTTCACATTTTCAGTCCGGCTTGCTTTTCAGCGGCCCTGTTATAATGCTGGCGGCGGCCGCCATTCCGGCCGGTCTTATCGCCGATAAGATAGGTCTCAAAAAGGCTATCGGAATCGGCGCCATTCTGGCTTTCATCGGCGCCGCCCTGCGCGGTACAGCCTCCGGCTATACCAGTCTGTTGCTTTATTCGCTTATCTTCGGCCTCGGCCTGGGTTTTGCTTTCGCCAATCTGCCCAAACTGGCCAAGTCCTGGGGGCCGCCCAACCGGACCGTTTTAACTATGGGGATACTGAACGGCGGCGGCGTTATGGCCGGCATCGGTGTAGCTCTGGCTATCACCGTACCGCTGCTTTACCCTTTAACCGACAGCTATTCGGGCGTCTTTTATATCTGGAGTATCCCTCTGTTAATTGCCGCCATATTATGGTGGACGATGGTACCTGAATATCAACACACCCCGGTTAAAGTAGCAACTGAAAAAGCTCCGTCGATGGGGCTGAAACAATTATTCAGTAACAAGATACTCTGGCTGCTGGCGATTCTGCTGTTTCTTCACAATTTCGTTTTTTACAGTTGGACCGGCTGGATACCCACCTATTTATTGGAAAAAGGTTTCAGTGCCGATATTGCAGGATTGACCACCTCAATCATGCTCTGGGTGAGTTTACCCACCGTTATCCTGATACCGCTGCTGACCTCACGTATTAACTTCCCTCAGAAACTGTTCATCTGGGTGCCCAGCGTTGTGTATGTCATTCTGACGGTGAGTATCTTGTTTGCTTCACCTGTGGCAGCCTGGTTTATCATGGGAATTTCCGGTTTTGTGAATGTTTTACGTTTTAATATCTTACTGGTTTTACCCGTTGAATTTGTGCCGTCTGAACGGGCCGGAGCCGCCAGCGGAATGGTTGTCGCTCTGGGCTACACCGGAGCCGTGCTGGGCCCCATTATTTCAGGCTGGGTTCTGGATTTATCCAGCAACTTCACCTTGATATTCGGCGGTCTGGCCGTAATTTCCCTGTTCTCGGCCCTCTTTACTTTCCTGATACCTAAAGCCGAGCGCTAACCGTTCTTTATCTGCGCCAGGATGCTGTCGAACTTTTCTTTGCTAACGTGCGGAAGACTGCTGATTCGGCCTGAAGAGATGGCCTCTGCCAGTTCTTCACGGCTGTTAATCTGTAACTCCTTGATGAGATGGGCGGCGGTTTTGGGTCCGATGCCTTTTATTTTTAGCAGACCGTTGATGCCGGGCGGGAATTCGGCTTTCAGCTTTTCATAAAATTCCAGCTTGCCGGTGGTCACCATCTCCGTCAGCTTCTGTTCGATGGCGTCGCCCACGCCGGGAATTTCTCTGACTCTGCCCTGGACTACCAGGTCGGACACTTCTTCGGACATGAATTTAATCGCTCTGGCCACGTTGAGATAGGAGCGGGACTTGAAGACATTCTCGCCCTTGACTTCCAGCAGCTCTGCGATATTTTCCAGTATTGCGATTATTTCCGTGTTATCCATGGTTAGCTCTGAGATTAATAGCTTGATTTATCGCTGCTAGACAGCTACTGATAACTGTCAGCTATTTTACGCATCCTTCCCATGGCAATGCTTGTATTTCTTGCCGCTGCCGCAGGGACAGGGATCGTTACGGCCTACCTTGACCTTCTTGCCGTCCGGCAGAGCCACCCGCGGCGCCGTTTTGACCGGTTTACCGGCCTCGCCCGCTACCCTTGAGACCGGAGTCGAGACTTTTCTATCCTCTTCTCTTCTGATATTGACGTGGAATATCATGCGCGCCACATCCTGCTGGATCGTCTCCAGCAGAATCTGAAATTGCTCATGCCCGATTCTTTTGTAGGCATCCTGAGCTTTCATCTGCTGCAGAGTGGCGAAACTGGCCTGCTGGCGCTGGTTTTCCATATTGGTGAGATGTTCCACCCACAGACCGTCGATGACTTTCAGCATCACCAGTCTTTCCAGCAGCCGCATATCCGGCCCGGTGGCTGTCTCTTTCTCCTGGTAGGCTTTGTGCATGCTCTCCATGATTTTATCTTCAATAGTTTTGGAGTCCAGCACTTCCAGAGCTTTGACATTCAGCTCTTTGGGAACAGGGAAAATCGTGTTCAACTCGGCCAGCATACCCTTGATATCCCACTCATCGGCGGCGCGGTTGCCGACGTACTGGTCTACCACTGCTTTCAGCTCTTTTTCAAGCATGTTAAGAATATTGGATTTTAGGTCTGCTCCGCTGATGATTTTACGGCGTTCACTATAAATGACTTCGCGGTGCTTGTTGACCACATCATCGAATTCCACCAGATGTTTACGGATATCGAAATGGAAGCCTTCCACTTTGACCTGTGAGTTTTCGATGGTCTTGCTGACCATGCCGTTTTCGATCGGCACCTCGGGGTCCATGCGGATGAAGTTCATGACGCTCTTGATGCGTTCCCCGCCGAAGCGTTTCATGATATCATCATCCAGTGCTACGTAGAAGCGGGTGCTGCCCGGGTCGCCCTGACGTCCGGAACGTCCGCGCAGCTGGTTATCGATACGCCGGGCCTCATGCCGTTCGGTACCGATTACGTGCAAACCGCCGGATTCCAGTACTTTATTATGCCGCTCCTGCCAGGCCTGATGGTCTTTCTCCCAGTCTTTGATATCCTGATAATCGCTTTTATCGGGCTCTTTACCGCCCAGAACGATATCGACACCGCGTCCGGCCATGTTGGTGGCGATAGTCACCGCTCCCGGTTTCCCGGCTTCGGATACGATTTCAGCCTCTTCTCTTAAACGGGCCGGGCTGGCATTCAGAATACGGGCGGTGATGCCCTTTTTCTTCAGCATTTCGCCCAGATGCTCTGATTTGGCGATAGAGACTGTGCCCACCAGCACAGGCTGGCCCTGTTTAGTGGTCTCTTCGATTTCTTTCACCACTGCATTGAACTTGGCGTTTTCATCTTTGTAGATGCGGTCCTGGTTGTCCTTCCTCTGCATAGGCTTATTGGTAGGAATGACCACCACTTCCAGCTTGTATATCCTGGAGAACTCTTCTGCTTCGGTTACCGCCGTCCCCGTCATACCGCCCAGTTTGCTGTACATGCGGAAATAGTTCTGGATGGTGATAGTAGCGTAGGTCATACTTTCACGCTGAATCGGCACACCCTCTTTGGCTTCGATAGCCTGATGCAGACCTTCGGAATAACGCCTGCCCAGCATCAAGCGGCCGGTAAATTCATCCACGATGATAATTTCGGGTTTGTTGGTTTCTTCGTTGACCCGGATAACGTAATCGCGGTCTTTTTTATACAGAGCCTGAGCCTGCATGGCCTTGCGGAAGACCGAACGGATATCGTTTCTTAATTTGGCCTCTTCCAGCGAGACCGGCTTCTGTTCTTCGCTCTCTCCTCCGAAGAGGTCTTCCACCGTCAAATTCATCGCCATGGCCAGTTTTTCCTGACCGAGGGTAGTCTCTCTGACGGTATGGTCCTTTTCATAAGCGATGAAATCGAACTGCTCCCGCAGTTTTTCATCCTCTTCCTTCTCTTCAAATGAAACTGGTTCGTGCGGCATTACCTTGAAGTTCATCCGGCTGACCACGTTATTGACCGATTTATAAATGGCGCCGCTGTCTTCGGCCGGACCGCTGATAATCAAAGGCGTGCGGGCTTCATCGATGAGCAGGTTGTCTACCTCATCCACGATGGCATAGTTCAAATCGCGCTGAACGCATTGCTGGATCTCGATGACCATGTTATCTCTCAGGTAGTCGAAGCCGAACTCGGCACTGGTACCGTAGGTGATATCGGCCTGATAAGCCTCTTTGCGGGTAATTGTCCGGTAGTGCCGCCAGTGAGAATCACCGGATTCGAATTCCGGATCGAACAAGCGTGCTGGGGAACGTTCAGTGGCGCTTTGCATCGGGAAAATAGAAGCTACCGCCATCCCCAGAGCGTGGTAGACCGGTCCCATCCAGTAGGGGTCGCGCCGGGCCAGGTAGTCGTTCTGGGTCACCAGATGCACCCCCCGGCCGGTCAGGGCGTTAAGGTAAAGCGGGCAGGTGGCTACCAGCGTTTTGCCTTCACCGGTCTTCATTTCAGCGATTTTACCCTGGTGTAAAATAATGCCGCCGATCAGCTGGACATCGAAATGCCGCTGTCCCAGAGTACGTTTGGCGGCCTCTCTGACGGCGGCGAAAGCCTCCGGCAATATTTCGTCCAGAGCCTTGGACTCGGCGTTTTTGAGCTCTTCTTTACGTTTCTCGACCTGTTTTTCCAGGTCTTTACATTCTTTACTTATTTCCGTCCGGTCTAACTCATCCGTAGTTTGCAACTCACACTGTCTTTTCTCAGCCAGGTTTTTGATGGCTTCTTCCTGGGTGGTTTTAAAATTTGCTATGGCCTGAGCGATGCGTGCTTTAAATTCAGCGGTCTTGTTTTTCAGCTCTTCAGCGCTTAGTTTTTCATATTCAGGTTCCAGATCGTTGATTTTGGCAATGACCGGTTTAAGTTTATCTATTTCCTTTTCGTTGGAATCGATGAAGGCTCCAAATATCTTTTTAAACATCATCCACCACCTTATAATTCCAGATTATCCTGTTATTAAAAAATAAAATCCGAAACTATGTCAAAATACCAATATTTTGATTGAAACGGGATATTGTGTATTCAACGCAGCTTCGGACTTCATTCATCCAGCTTGTATGCTTCTACGGGAACATCGCCCCGATCGACATGCCGGTGTGAATGCGGTGAATCGCTTCACCCAGCAGGGGGGCCATAGAGAGCACCTTGATTTTTTCGATTCTTTTATTGGGTCCCAGTGGAACGGTGTCGGTGACGACCAGTTCTTTGACCGGTGAGGCCGAGATCCTCTGGATGGCCGGACCGGAAAGTATGGGATGAGTGCAGCAGGAATAAACACCCTGAACGCCGCGTTCTATCAAAGTATTCACCACGGATATCAGTGAGCCGGCGGTATCGATTTCGTCATCCAGAGTCAGGGCCATTTTGCCTTCGACATCGCCGATGACGTTCAAAGTTTCCGTTCTATCGGCATTACCCAGCCGTCGTTTTTCCATAATCGCCAGAGGAGCGTTGAGTTTTTCAGCCAGGTCCCTGGCGCGTTTGGATATACCGATATCGGTGGCGACTACCACCAGATTGCCGTTCAGTTTCTTTTCAATCATATAGTTGGCCAGGACATTCAAGCCGGTCAGTTCATCGACCGGAATATTGAAGAAGCCCTGGATTTGAGGAGCATGCAAATCCACTGTCAGGAGCCTGTTGGCTCCGGCTACAGTCAGCAAATCTGCCACCAGCCGGGCTGTGATGGGCACGCGGGGTTGATCTTTTTTATCTGTTCGTCCATAGCCGTAATAGGGCACGACTGCGGTGATTCTGCCGGCTGAAGCCCTTTTACAGGCATCCAGCATAATCAGCAGTTCAACCAGATTGCTGTTGACCGGAGAACAGACCGGCTGGACTACGAATACATCGCGTTCACGTACATTTTCGAGGATTCTAACGAAGGTGTTTTCATTGGAGAATTGGAAGACTTCACATTTGCCTAAGGGGATGTCCAGATAGTCGACGATAGCTTGAGCCAGTGCGGGATTGGCATTGCCCGTGAATACCTTTAATTCATCCATTAGAAAAAATCTCCCCCCATCTTTAAAAAAATATTGAAACGCGAATACCAAAAACTATTATAACACTATCGGGCCGAACCGGCATCTGGCAGCTGCTGAATATTACCAGTACTTACCGATGACGCCAATACTACCCGTAACTCACAGTAAAGAGGGTTTTGGGATTAATGAATCAGGATTAATGTATTATGAGACACCGGAATTTTTATTACGCATTCAGACTTGAAACATAAATCTGAATCACCAGAGGTCATTAGACTGGTCAGACCTGTCCGGTAGGTTTGTTTCTTCCTTTTTCACAGCGGTATTTGCAGCGGTGGGGAGCGAGAAGAAGAAGGTCGAGCCGCTATCACTGCTGTTTTCTACCCAGATCCTGCCCTTGTGCAGTTCGATAAGCTGTTTACATAAGGCCAGGCCTAATCCCAGTCCTGAGAAGTGCTGTCTGTCCGCTTCAATCCGGTTATAAGGTTGAAATATTCGTTCTCTATCGGCTGTACCGATGCCTTTTCCGGAGTCCTTCACCTTTACCATCAGATAGTTAGCATCAGCTAAAGCCTGCAGCAGTATGCTGCCGTTTGCGGGTGTAAAGCGCATGGCATTGTCCAGCAGATTCAAAATCACCTGACGCAAACGCATCTCTTCACCCATGACC
This sequence comes from Dehalococcoidales bacterium, assembly GCA_034429955.1. Classification (GTDB taxonomy): domain Bacteria; phylum Chloroflexota; class Dehalococcoidia; order Dehalococcoidales; family UBA3254; genus DATIKD01. The sequence continues at coordinate 6,337 of DAOUFH010000220.1, read as the reverse complement.
TGCGGCAGATTGTCCGGAATATCGGAGATTAATGACTGCCGGTTCTGTGCGATCTGGGGAGTGACATAATTAACGATATCTTTAAGCAGCAGGGTGATATCGACTTTATCCAGGTTGAGCTTCATTAACCCCAATTCGCAGCGTGAAATATCCAGCAACGCATCGATCCGATTATTCAAACGCAGGGCGGAATTATAAACGTTGCCGGCCAGGTTGCTGAAGGTCACATTGGGAGCCAGGTCTTTGAGTGTTTCACTGGACACCATAATCGGTGTCAGGGGCGTTTTAAGCTCATGTACCAGGGCGTGGAAAAAATTAGCCCGCTTGTTGATTTCTTTTTCCAGCGCAGTTCTTAAGGCTTTTTCTTTGGCATAAAGAGATTTCAATTCAGCCGAGGCGTTTTTACTGGCGGTGACCTCACGGCTGATTAAAAGCAGGTTGTAACCGTTTTCATCGTGAGATTCCAGGATATTGCCGGTAGTAGCCATCTGATGCCAGTTGCCGTTGGCGTCTTTGATGCGGTAGGCCAGTCTTTGTGAGTAGTTCTGTTGCAGCAAACGGGACAGATCATATGGGTCCAGCCCGGAGTATTGGAGCAGTAACGCAATCACGGTTTTTTGATCATCGGGATGTATCAGTTCCAGGGACTGGCGGCCTATCAGGGCAGACGGGTCATAGCCAAGCCTGGCGTAGGAAGGACTGAGGTACGCATAATATCCTTCCGGTGTAATCAAAGCGATGAAGTCACTGGTATTTTCAGTGATAAAACGGTAGCGGCGTTCATGGTGCAGCCGGCATTTTTCAAATTGTGCCACGGCAGTGCTATCTCGTATACAGATTACAAAACCCTGCGGCAGTTCCAGAGAATTTTTTAAAAGGCTGATGCTGCACTGCGCGGGATAGGCCGAGCCGTCTGGCTTGAGCAGAGTGTATTCGGCGGTGCGGGAGATACCGCTTTGCCTGATTTGCCGGATATTTTTCAGCAGTTTATGCCGGTCTGAGAAGATTACATAACGTAAAGCACTTTGACCTGTAAATTCAGCGTTGCCGGTATAACCATAGCTAATCAGGGCTGCCCGGTTGGCTTGCTGAATTTTACCATTCAGGTCAGTCACTACGATAGCTTCTGAGACTGCCTCCAGGATAAGACGCAGCTTTTCTTCGGAATCGGCCTGCAGCGTATTTTGGGTGATACGGCGACTGGTAGTTTTTTTCAAGATGTTCCGTTCCAGATCGATCAAAATTTAACCGGTACCGGCGATTCTAAATGGGTTTACCTCATCATAAATCGTATTGGTATATACTGAAATGCAGAATAAACCCCTTTTTAGTAGGCAATATCACCCAGCGATAATAAAGGGCCTTGCCTGATATCAGGCAAGGCCCGGTGAGAATCGGCTGTAATCCGATTATTTGAAGCGGGCAAGTTGTTGTTCCAGCCTTTGCAGCTTGTCTTTACTTTCGAGCAGACGGGAACGCTCTTTCTCCACCACCGCAGCCGGAGCTTTGCCTGTGAAGGCAGTATCGTTCAAGCGCTTTTCCAATCTTTCCACGTTGGCCTGGACCTCATTAAATTCTTTTTCCAGGCGTATTTTTTCAGCGGCCGGGTCTACCATGCTGGCCAGAGGAATTACTACCTCGCTATCCTTCAGTACCAGCACCAGCTCCTTATCATCCGAGGCTCCCTGATGATGGCTGGAGATGATTTCCAGCGGGCTCACCAGCACCATCGCTTGTATAGTGGCGCTATAGGTTTTCAAAGCTTCGGCCAGGTCTCCGGCATAAATATTCGCTTCGATCCGGCGGTTGTTTTCCACCTTGCGTTCAGCCCGGGTGTTGCGTACGGAGTGTACAATATCGATAAAAGCCTGGATAAGGCGCTCGGCTTCAGGGTCAAGCCATTTATCATCAGCGGCTGGATAGGCGGATATCATAATGGATTCCGGCCAATCCGCGGCGCCCAGTTTATTTTTCAATATCTGCCAGATTTCTTCCGTGATGAAAGGCATGAAGGGATGCAACAGCCGCAATGAGCTGTCCAGCACCTCTACCAGCACCGGTACCGGAGAAACAGCCTGACTGTCCTTCAATCTGATTTTCGCTATTTCGATATACCAGTCGCAAAATTCGCTCCACAGAAAATCATAAATTTGCCTTTGCGCTTCACCGAACTGGAAGTCTCCCATCAGCTTTATAGCGCTGCCGATGGTAGTGTTAAGCCGGCTTAAAATCCAGCGGTCTTCCACCGTTAGCCCGGCTTTATCCAGTGTCCGTTCAGGGGCGGCCTCCAGGCTCTTGATGACAAAGCGGGAGGCGTTCCAGATCTTATTGGCAAAATTGCGGGCGGATTCCAGTCTGGAAGAGGCCATTTTCATATCGTTGCCGGGCGAGGTCCCGGTGGAAAGAGCGAAACGCAGCGCATCGGTACCGTAGTCACGAATGGCATCCAGAGGATTGAGCACATTGCCTTTGACTTTGCTCATTTTATCGCCTTTTTCATCTCTGACCAGACCGTGCAAATAAACGGTGTGGAAAGGGATTTCGCCCATGTTCTCGATGCCCATCATTATCATGCGGGCCACCCAGTGGAAGATGATATCATAGCCGGTCTCCATAACCGAGGTGGGATAAAAATATTTCAGGTCTGAGGTCATGTTCGGCCAGCCCAGTGTACAGTGCGGCCACAGTCCGGAACTGAACCAGGTATCCAGCACATCGATGTCCTGCCGGATATTTTTAGAACCGCAGCGGCAGGCAGCCGGGTCGGTTATACTGACATTCATTTCTCCGCAGTCATCGCAATACCAGACCGGTATGCGGTGACCCCACCATAGCTGGCGGCTGATGCACCAGTCACGGATGTTCTCCATCCAGTTCAAATACACTTTTTCAAAGCGGTCGGGAATGATCTTGATGCGTCCATCTTTGACTGCCTGAATGGCCGGTTCGGCCAGGGGCTGCATTTTGACAAACCACTGCTGGCTGGCCAGGGGTTCGATGACGGTCTGACAGCGCTGGCAATGTCCTACCGAGTGAGAGTAATCCTCGATTTTCTCCAGTAGTCCCAGTCCCTGCAGGTCTTCCACGATTTTCTGACGGGCTGCAAAACGGTCCATTCCCTGATAACTGCCGGCGTTTTCATTCAGAGTGGCGTCCTGGTTCATGATATTGATGCTGGGCAGATTATGCCGCTGTCCGATTTCAAAATCGACCGGGTCGTGGGCCGGAGTCACTTTAACTGCCCCGGTGCCAAAGCCCACCTCGATGGCGCTATCAGCTACGATGGGGATGACCCTGTTCATCAAAGGCAGTACCAGATTTTTACCGCTCAGTCCGGCGAATCTTGCATCTTTGGGATTGACGGCCACCGCTGTATCGCCCAGCATGGTTTCCGGCCGGGTGGTAGCGACAATGATGTATTCCGAGCTGTTTTCTACCGGGTATTTGATATACCACAGGTGCCCCGCGTCATCTTTGTGCTCTACTTCCAGGTCGGATAGCACAGTGGCGCAGCGCGGGCACCAGTTGGTGATGCGCTCACCGCGGTAGATCAGCCCCTTATTGTATAAATTGTAAAAAGTGGTGCGTACGGCCAGGCTGGGTCCCGGGTCCAGGGTATAGGCCTCCCGGCTCCAGTCACAGGATACTCCCAGCTTTTTGTGCTGGTTGGTGATGGAAGCGCGGGCTTTGGCGGCCCATTCTTGCATGCGCATATCGAATTTTTCACGCCCCAGTTGATAGCGACTGGTCTTCTCTTTAGCCAGTATACGCTCAACCACCACCTGGGCGGCTATACCGGAATGGTCGACTCCCGGAACCCACAGCGTCGGTTCACCCTGCATGCGGTGCCAGCGCACCATGATGTCTTCCAGTGCAGCTGTCAGGGCATGGCCTACATGCAGTTCGCCCGTAACATTGGGTGGAGGCATGATGATGGTAAACGGTTTTTTAGAGTGGTCGATACGAGGCTTGAAATAACCCTTTTCCATCCAGAAGCTATACCATTTATCTTCCACCTGTGCTGCATCGTAAGCTTTCGCCATTTCTTCCTGGGGTTGATTGATTTCAGTCATTTTGATCCTTCCGCCAATACTTGCTATCATTTCAAGGTTTTTCCGGCCGGGTTTATTCTTCTATCTTAAAATAAAAACGGCCTAAATGCATTATCCAAAAAGAAGGGGGCTGACCGGCCCCCTCAGGTTTACTGCTTTAAATATTTTACTCTTAACTCCGGAGGTGTTTAGCGCCAAGCAGGACTACGACTCTATCCAGGACTTTATCGGCGACTGCGCGCTTGCTCAGCAAAGGCAGCTCTTCAACTGAACCGTCTTTGGCTATCAGGCTGACCTTGTTGGTATCGGTCCCGAACCCGCAATTGGCCTCGGTGATATTATTGGCTACGAACAGGTCGGCTTTTTTGGTTTTCAATTTCCGGGCGGCATTGGTCAACAGTTCCTGGCTTTCCGCTGCGAAACCGATTTTTATAAAATCTCCCGTGACTTCCGCCAGTATATCGGGTGCATTAACCAGTTCCAGCGTCAGGCCTTTGGCGCTCTTTTTAATTTTTTGCAGTGCAATAGCGTTTACCTGAAAATCGGAAACGGCGGCCGCCATGATCAGGACTGAGGCCTCTTTGACCGCGGTTGCTACAGCTTCTTTCATTTGCAGCACGGTTTCTACGTTTAGAATCTTTAGTCCTGCCGGTCCGGCCAGTGCTGTAGGGGTAGTTATCAGAGTGACTTCAGCCCCTCTGTCACGGGCTGCTTCAGCCAGGGCATAACCCATTTTACCGGAAGAGCGGTTGGTAATTACTCTTACCGGGTCGATAGGCTCCTGCGTGCCGCCGGCGGTTACTACGACCTTCTGTCCGGCCAGGTCACCTTTAAGCCCGATGATTTTACTAATATGTCCGAGGATGATTTCGGTGTCAGGCAGCCTGCCAGCCCCGAAGCCGCCTGAAGCCAGTCGGCCCGTGGCCGGTTCGATAATATAAAATCCGCGCTCTTTCAGTCTGGCGGTATTTGCCTGTGTGACCTTGTTTTCCCACATGCCGGTATGCATGGCCGGAGCAATGATTACCGGCGCTCTGGTGGCCAGTACGGTGGTGGTCAGCATATCGTCGGCGATACCGGCCGCCAGTTTGGCGATGATATTGGCGGTGGCCGGTGCGATTACGATGGCATCGGCTATTTCGGCCAGAGCAATGTGATTGATGCGGTGTTCGGCATTGGTCTGGAACATGTCCGTGATAACCGGATTGGTGGTAATTGACTCGAACGTTAAAGGCGTCACGAATTCGCGGGCATGAGCGGTCATAATTACCCGTACCGCCGCTCCGGCCTGGGTCAGCTTGCTGGCCAGGTCAGCCGCCTTATAGACCGCGATGCCGCCGGTTACTCCTAAAACTATGGTCTTATTATTCAACATAATTTTCTCGCAGATTGGGTTTATTCATATCATATATCAGTCTCAACCCCAGGAAAATCAGGTTGGGATTGACGATATCCACGACTCTGGTCTCGCGTGATATGATATCGGTAAACCCGCCGGTCAGTACCACTTTGGCTTTTTCCGGCATTTCCCTCTGAAGACGTGCGATCATGCCTTCTATAAGGCTGACATAACCGAAAACAATGCCGGATTGCATGGCGGTAGTGGTATTGGTCCCGATGGCTTTCATCGGACGCATCAAATTGACCCTGGGCAGCATGGCGGTGCGCGAGAACAGAGCTTCCGCTCCGGTCTGAATGCCGGGTGAAATGGCGCCGCCGGTATATTCGCCGGTTTTGGTCATGGTATCGAAGGTGGTGGCGGTTCCGGTATCCACGATAATCAGCGGTCCTCCATAAAGATGGTAAGCTGCCGCGCTGTGTACGATTCTGTCGGCGCCCACCTCCCGCGGATTGTCCATGCGTATTTTTACCCCGGTCCTGGTGCCGGCTACCACACTGAGCGGTTTGATACTGAAGTGACGCATAAACATATCTTCCAGTGTGGCCGTCAGCGGCGGCACTACGCTGCAATAGCAGACATCGGTGATATCCGAAGTTTTAAGACCCGCTTCATGCAGCAAAGGAAATAAAAGGGCGGCATATTCATCTGCTGTACGGGAGATGCTGGTAGCCATTCGCCAGGTTACTTTCAGCTCTGTTTTATCAAATACTCCCAGTCCCAGACCGGTATTACCTACATCGATAGCCAGTAACATTATTATCCTCCGATCAGCGCTCAGTCGAAACTGTTGGCTGTCGCATCACATCTCTATTTAAACCAACTTTCAAATCAATTGTAAGTTAAGCAACGCCGGATTGTCCATTAACCTCCAGTCAGTTATATT
>DAOUFH010000219.1:0-23390 GCA_034429955.1 Dehalococcoidales bacterium | reverse complement strand
GTTCTTCCACGCTCAGACGCAAAACATCCTGAGTGGTAGCATAGCTGGCGATACGGTCCAGAGCGGGGAAGGTTTTATTCAGATAGGCCAGGCCTTCTTTTAACTGCTCGTAGGGATAAACCAGGGCATCACCGTCCTGCAGGAAGACTCTTCTGCCGTCCCATTCATTGGCGATGGCGTACATAATATTCGGCCTGCCGGGTGTGACGATGCCGCTGTGCATAAAGACCGCCAGTGCGTCTATCTCACTCTTAATATCAGCGAGCTCTCTGACTGCCAGCTTGCAGCCATAAAAGTTGCAGAAGCCGCAGGAATTATTCGAGCATCCGCTGGTGAATGGAAGGTAATAACTGGCAGCTTCACTGGGCGGCCGGATGATATCGGGGCGTATAAATGTCATAATTCAGTCCCTTAATGCCATGTTCTTACATAAATTATGACCAGGGGCTCAAAGATATTCAAGCCTGAAAACAGACGGCTGCCGGGTGATTTTTTACTTTAAAGATATTCCTATTAGTATATAAATCTATACTTAAATATATCAATTCCAGCTGAATTAAGTAAGAATCAATGCTTAATTCCAATTGAATAAAACCTGTTGAAAAATTATAAAAATGGGTTTAAAATGTGCTAAATCGGAATTTTTTTAGTCTGACAGGGGGGTTGTTTGTCAAAAATGGCTAAACCTAGAATCGAATTCACCTATAAATACCTTACTTCTCCGCAGGTCTGCCGCAAGTTGGATATCGGCAGGGCGCAATTGGACGAACGTTTGAAAAGAGGAATTTTCCCTCCTCCCACGATAGTTGCCCCCAGTGGAGTGCGTTACTTCGATGATGAATGGATGAATACCGTCCGTGAAATTATCAGGAATGCTCCGTCTGCACGTCAACTCGGTTAAACGACTCCTTATAGTTCTCTTTTTATTACTCCATCAGCAAAGGGCTTTAGCTGTCCTCACGCTAGGCCGTTAGTCCCGCGCATTCTGAAATCTCTGTTCTTTGCAGCACTGTATACCGGCTTGTAGAGACATCTCCAGCACTTTTTAAGACATTTCTTTGCAGATTATCGCAGTTATTTATATACTGACAGCTAGAAGCCTCGACTGATAAGTTAATGCTAGAATTGATGAGGAGTGATTATGCAACAGGAGAACCGGAAATTCGCTTATACTAAATTGCATCATGTCGGCGTGGTAGTTAAAGATATCGATAAAGCCATGGCCTATTTTGAATCAATCGGTATCGGTCCTTTCCAGGTGGGCGACCAGCGTAAATTTACCATACCTTTCAAGGGCGAACTGCACGGCAAACCGGCTGAATGGAAGACAACCATCAGCAATGCCGATCTGGGTGGAGTTGAACTGGAGTTGCTTGAACCCACGGAAGGACCTCAGGCTCTGAAGGAGTCCCTGGATGCCACCGGCGAAGGCCTGCATCACATCGGTTTTCTGGTCGATGATTTGAATGCGGCTGAAGCTGACGGTAAGCAGGCCGGTCTTAAAATCTGGACCAGTTCCAAACGTACGGATGGCCCAGGTTTCCTTTATTTCGAACCCGGAGATACCGGCAAGCTGGCTATTGAGTTAAGGACTCCTTAGTATTTATCTAAATTTTGATATTTTGCGCTTGTTTAAGGAGGTTATGTGAAAGCTGCTGTTATTAAAAAAGTAGGTGAATTTGAAGTTACCGAGGTACCCGAACCTGTCTGCGGCCCAGACCGCATCAAAGTCAAAGTTAAATATTGCGGTGTCTGTGGCACCGACCCGGAAATCCTGGAAGACCGCTTCGGTCTGATGAAGGGCCGTCCGCCCCGTCAGGCTGATGACGGCCCGGCGATTATCGGTCATGAAGCCTGCGGTAACATCGTGGAAGTCGGACAGAATTGCCTGATGGGTTATAAAGTCGGGCAAAGAGTCGCTATGAACTTCCGTTCCGGCTGCGGAGTTTGCTACTATTGCCGTAACAAAATGGAGCATTTCTGTGAGCATCAAATCAGCGCGACCGGCTCTTATGCCGAATATGCCGTCTATCATGAAGCCGCGGTCTATCCGCTGGCTGATAGTATTACCTTCGAGCGGGGAGTCTTGCTGGAGCCCATTTCCATCGCCGTGCATACCATGGACCAGGCCGGCATCACCCCCGGCAAATCGGTCATGATTTCCGGCGCCGGACCTATCGGTCTGCTGGCCCTGCAGCTGGCTATCAAAGCCGGTGCCATCAATATCATGGTTTCGGAACCTATCGAATTCAAGCGCAACCTGGCTAAAAAGCTGGGCGCTGATGTTACTGTAGACCCCACCCAACAGGATATAGTTAAAATCGGCAAGGAAATGACCGGCGGCAGAGGTTTCGATGTGGTCATCGAAGCCAGCGGCAATCTGGGTGCGGCCAAACAGTCCTTATATCTGGCGGACAAGGGCGGCAGCATCATCTGGGCGGCGGTTTATGCCTATGATAAAGAGATCAGCGTTAACCCCTTCTATATGTATGCCAACGAGCTGTCTATCAAATCGGTCTTTATAGCCCCGTATGCCTTCCCCCGCTCGCTGGCTTTGCTGCCTAAATTGAATCTGGACGGCATCGTTACCGATATCTTCCCGTTGAAGGATATCCAGGCGGCCTTTGAAAAGCATAAAGACGGCAAGTCGATTAAAACGTTAATCCAGATGTATTAGTCCGGCTGTCAGGCATCAGCTATCAGCAAGCGTTTTCGAGAGAAAGCGGATTGGATTATTGCTTAAGCGATAAAAAAGGGCGGGTTTCATACCCGCCCTTTTTCAACTAAAGACGCATAACCGATTATTCACCCTTCCGCCGGTTGTCAGTCTTGAAGCATCAGGGGTGAAGGTGAATTTAAAAACTGATGTTATCAATCACAGGCGTGGCACTACCATCTTTCGGGTTCGGGCCATATTGGTTGGCACCCTCCTGACTATCGGTAAGTAAAAATATCAAAAGAATGATAGCGCCGATGACGGGAATTAAATTGATAAATACCCACCATCCGCTGTGTCCGGTGTCATGCAGCCGTCGTACGGTAACCGCCCATTCGGGAAAAAATACGCCCAAACCATAAATTATCGAGATAATGCTCCAAAAAATAGAGCCGTTGAGCTCTATCAACAAACTCAGTATCAGGCAGACGATAGAGTTGATAAGCGTAAACACCCAGTATTCTTTACGCCGTGCCCGACCGTCAAAATCAAAATATTTCTTAAAAACTGTGAAATACCAGTTCATGATTTACTTTATAAAACACCTATTGTAGCATTTGCCTGATGACGTTGGCCGCTGCCTCTTTGTCATAGCCGTATTTTTTACGCTGCTCAGGCCCTTCACCAAAACCGGCATAGACTTGCGGAATTCCCAGCCGTTTAAATTTTTTCGGATATACTCCGGAATCCACATATAAATCGGCGATGGAATTAGCCAGACCGCAATCCATCAAGTGGTCTTCCAGAACCAGGATATTACCGGTTTCACGGGTGGATTGCAGTACCAGTTCTTTATCCATGGGTTTAATGGAATAGACATCCACCACACGGACTTTGACCCCTTCTTTGGCCAGGATATCAGCTGCTTCCAGAGACTCAAAGACCATTTCTCCATGGGTAAAGATCGTAGCATCATTGCCTTCTCGGGCGACCAAAGCTCCGCCGATTTTATAGGTCCTGGTACCCGGTTCATAGAGCATGCGGTCTTTTTTGCCCTGGGCCAGACGGATGTACAGGGGGTGCGGGTATTTCATGCTTAAATGCATAATATCGCGCACCATATTGGGGTCGCCTATGGATAACACGGTCATATTCACCAGTGATTTCATGATGGCGATATCTTCCATGGCGTTATGAGTGGAACCACCACCTGAAGTAAGACCACCACCGGTACCGATGAAGCGGACGGGTAAATCCTGATAGCAAATTGCGGTACGATTCTGCTCGCAGGCGCGCATGGTCATAAACGGGATCATGCCGAAGATAAAGGGGATGTTGCCTTCCAGAGCCAGTCCGGCGGCAATACCGGCCAGGTTTTGTTCGGCCACACCCGCATCGATAAATCTCTCCGGGAAATTCTTGCGGAAATCTTTAATGGAGCTGCCGGTATCGGCAGTTAAACCCCACACATTGTTATACATTTTGCCCAGTTCATCCAGGGTATCTGCGGATACGGTCCGGGCGGATAACCAACTACCAAAATTAAATGTGACTTGCATGCTTACACGCTCCTTTCTTTTGCCCAGGCGGCATCAACATCGGCCATGGCTTTTTCCATATCTGCTTTACTCAGTGCGCCGGCATGCCAGCCCACGTTTCTCTCCATAAAAGAGACGCCTTTGCCTTTGACGGTATGGCAGATCAGCACTGTCGGTTTGTTGTGGGTCACGGGCGGCAAGGCATCCAGGGCATCTACGATTTGGCCCATATTATGGCCGTCTAATTCAATCACATCCCAGTTGAAGGCTTTCCATCTATCAGGGAACGGTTCCAGATTGATATAATCACCGTCTTTGCTGGTCATCAGCTGCTTGTTGCGGTCGACCACACCGATTAGGTTGCCCAGTTTATAGGAACCGGCGGTATTGGCGGCTTCCCATACTTCACCCTCGCAGGTTTCGCCGTCACCCATCATGCAGAACACCCGGTGACTTTCTTTTTTGACTCTGGCGGATAAGGCCATGCCCACGGCCATCGCCAGGCCCTGTCCCAGTGAGCCGGATGAACAGTCTACACCGGGCAGCTGGATTTTGCAGGGATGCATGCCGTAGGCACTGTCCAGTTTGCCGTAGGTCCTCAGGATTTCATCATAGTCGAAGTAGCCTCTTAAAGACATTGCGATATACATACATACCGCACCGTGACCTTTGCTCAGCAGGAACCGGTCACGGGTAGGAGACCCTATCTGCTTGGGATCAACTTTAAGTCCGTGATGATAAAGGCCTATCAGGATATCGGTCATCGAAAGGTCTCCTCCGATATGCACTGCTCCTTCGTAGTTGCCGCACAGATAGAGAAGTTTTTTGCGCATCTCATAAGCCAGTTCTTCCAGTCGCTTTATTTCTTTTGGATCTGCCATGTGTATATCCTCCTGTTACCACGTCTAGCGTGTCAGTTATTCAACCGTTAAGGGTATGACTCGCCTCCTGTCAGGTGAAAATCCGGAACGAAGCATAGTCAAAGGTGTAAAGGTATTGAGGGCGTATATTAGACTAATATTAAAACGGATACTGAAAATATTCAACGTTGTTAAAAACAATAATTCAGGCGGGTTCCAACTCGCCTATATAAGCAAGGCCTGAATAAATACGGGCGACTGTAAAGGTCGCCCGTATTTAGTTAATTGATATTTTAAGTATCTCCCACATCAAGCTCGGGATGATAATCCGGTAAATTGAAATTTTATTATTCGTATTTGGCGGTCGGGCCGGCGGTGTAATGCATAATCGGTCTTTTGACGTTCTTGATTATAAGCGGGCCGTGCTGAACACCGGGCGGAATGTAGGCCAGGAAACTTTTGGTGATGTTATAGGTCTGGTTATCGACCGTGAACTCGATCTCAGCCCCCAAATCCTGGATATCATCATAGTTATAGCCGAAGAAGCCGATCTCCTCTCCCCAATCATGAGTGTGAGAATCAATTGGAATAATGGGGTCCGGGCTGCCGGGTACTATCCACATAGCTTCACTGTAGAACTTGGCTCCGGGTACGGACTCGTTGTCCAGTTCTACTATCCTTTTCACGTATGCGGGGTCCAGTTTACGGCGGTAAGCCGGCAGCTTCAGTTCTTTTTTAGGTGCGGTCAAAATATATTTAGCATTTTTATTATTAGCCATTTCTTTTTCCTTATATTCAGCTTTTTCTTTTTATGTAGCCTCCTAACAACGCAGATGCTAGCCGTACCGGAGACCGGGACCGCAGGTATAATGGTACTGGTTGCCCAACATCTTATGCGTTCGGATGGGACAATGTACCATCCCGGCCGGGATGTATACCAGGAAGCTTTTGGTCAGTATGTATTTCTCATCTTCCAGCCAGATTTCCAGCTCGCCGCCCAGATCGCTGGGGTTATAAGGGTCACTACCGAACAAAGTCAAAACTTCATCAAAAGCGTGTGAATGCGGCGCTACGGTGGGCATCTTTTCCACCTGTTCAGGGGTGAGAATGGTGGGTCTGGGTCTTTGTCCGGGCATACTGGGATGCCATAACCAGGTGCATTCGGCATAGAAAGCCCCCGGAATCACTTCCTCATCCATCCAGATGACATGTTCCAGGCTTCTACGGTAGCCGTCCAGCATACCCTGGCCGATGGTTTGCGGCCCTTTAAAACCCGGCATGACAACACCCTGCTTCAGGTCGGTGCAGATATACTTTCCATACTTTGATTCTGCCATTCTATCCTCCAATACGTTAGTCTGATTGGTTTATCATTAGAATATATTTTAACCAAACTGAGTCCAAAGTAAAACTTGTGCTGTCGATGAAATCAACATTGGAGTGACCATAATAAGGAAATTCCGCTTAATAATCCAGATACTTCCTGTACTGGCAGTTCAAGGTATATTTTGAGAGATTGACTATTATAGCTCTGAATGATAGCATGATGTGTATTATGACAAAAATTTAAATAATTAAATAGGAGGATGCTATGTCAGAACAGAAAAATACTCAGCAGGGGTATCCTATTACATATGATGCGATGTATGCAGAAAGAATGTCACGATTAACCACGTTCTTCAGAACTATTATGATAATACCTCATTCTATTGTTCTGGCCGTTTTTGGCATTGCTGCAGGTGTTATCAGTTTTATTGCGTGGTGGGCGATTATTTTTACTGGTAAGTACCCTAAAGGAATGTGGAATTTCATGAACGGCTATATGCGATGGATGACACGGGTGAATGCTTATTCTTTGTTTTTAACAGACAAGCATCCCCCATATAGTACACAACCGTAATTAAGTAAATATATTTTTTCAAGACTTTAATCTGATGATAGCTTTTGCTAATCACATAGCTTAAGAGAAAAGCCCGCCTATTTCTAAGGCGGGCTTTTCTCTTATCATTTATAATGCCTTACCTAAAACAAATTTTCTCCCGTGTCTTTTGTAATCATGCGGCTGAGTAGCGCAATGTCCTGCTCTTAGAGGTAGTCTGGTTTGCATCCGGTCTAAAGCCTGGATTTGATTCTTTTAATCCACTGAGAAGATCAGCGCCTTGCATCTGGCTGGCGGAATGGCATTTATCCTGATTGGTATAAAATGAATAAATGGGTAGTCTGGGGTCTGGCTATTGTCATAAGCCGGACAACAGCAGTTCCCCGGAATTGTAGTAAACAGAGGAGATTGAAATGAGCGAACAAAACGTTGAAAGGCAAATAGCCGTGCTTATTGATTTTGAAAATGTTGGGTTAAGCGCTATTCAAGGCTTATTTGATCAGCTATCGGATGAAGGAAGAATTATTATCAAAAGGGCCTATGCTGATTGGGGCGGCTTGAACAGTAATCGCGATCAACTTCAACAATTGGGAATTGATCCTGTCCACCTTTTAAGGACCACCACAGGCGGGAAAAACTCCAGTGACATCAGATTGGTCGTAGATGCCATTGATTTGTTGTACTCGTCTCCCGTTGATACCTTTGTGATCGTTTCCTCAGATAGTGACTTTGTTCCTTTAATTAATCGTCTTAGAGCAGCGGGAAAAATGGTTTACGGAGCTGGCGAACAGGAGAAAGCTACCAAATCACTGGTTATTGCCTGTGACCGCTATTTTTACATTATGCAAGATAAAAGTAAAGACATATTGCAAAAATCACCGGCCATAAAGGGTGATGATAATCAGGTGCTGTTACGCAGAGCGGTAGATTCATCAATGGATGAACATGGCGTAGTCCTGGGCAGTAAACTTCATTCCACCATGCAAAAACTGGATCCAGGCTTTAACTACAAAGTATTAGGTTTTTCGACATTTACCAGGTTTCTAGAAAAAAGTCTGGAAAATACCGCTGATTTGGGGGTGATCCGCCCGAAAGGCAAAGGGGATGTATCAGTTCAGCTGGTAGATAAACCTGTAGTTAAATCAAAGATTATACCCCCCAAACAAAAATAGGCACATTCGCAGCATCTTCTAACTCCGATGGAAGTACTTTTTTCTCGGCCGAGCAACACTGGTTCATACCAAAAAGAAATAAATATTTTTTCATCAAGAAAGTTTTATCATATACGTCCGTATAAAACTCAAAAATCTCAGTAGTTGCCATTAGATTTGACCCTGCCTGTACGTAAATTTGAATCACAGTCTCAACTATTAAATTGACTTGACATATTCTATTTGCTAATATGAATTTGGCTGCCGGATATTGGAAAATAAGAATAATGTCAGAACTAACTGAGCTTTACAAGGAAGTAGCGGTCTGTAAACGCTGCAGGCTTTACAGGACTGCTACCAACGCTGTTCCCGGTGAAGGCCCGGAGAAAGCCGATGTCATGTTTATCGGCGAAGGCCCGGGTTGGAATGAAGACCAGCAGGGCCGGCCTTTTGTAGGAGCCGCCGGAAAATTTCTGGACCACCTCTTCTCTTTAATTGGATTGAACCGCTCTGATGTCTATATCGCCAATGTGGTCAAGCACCGTCCTCCCAATAACCGTGACCCTCTGCCTGAAGAAATTGCAGCTTGCAGTTATTTTCTGGACCTGCAGATCGCTATTGTACGCCCCAAAATTATTGTGACTCTCGGACGCCATTCCATGGCCAGATATTTCCCCAACCAGTCCATCAGTAAAATTCACGGCACTTATGAAAAACGCAACGGTATTGTTTATTTTGCGATGTACCACCCAGCTGCAGCTTTGCATCAGCAGAATCTGCGCTATGAACTGGAACAGGATATCCTGAAAATCCTGCCTGTACTGGAAGAAATACGTAACCCGCCTCCGCCTGTCCCACCGCCTTCTGTACAGGCTGCACCACCGGCCTCTGCTCAGTCGCCGACACCACCAGATAAACCACAGCAATTAAGCCTTTTTTAGGAGAATATGTCAAAATCAAAACTTAAAATCATCCCGCTGGGCGGATTGAACGAAATCGGTAAAAACATGATGCTCCTGGAGTACGAGGATGACATCATAATTATAGACTGCGGACTGCTCTTTCCCGGGGAAGACCTTCTGGGTATCGATACCGTCATTCCTGATTTCAGCTATCTTAATGATAAAAAAGAGAAAATCAAGGCCGTTATTATCACCCACGGCCACGAAGACCACATCGGCGCTCTGCCTTATCTGATGAGCCAGATCGGTAATGTGCCGATTTATACCACCAAACTGACCCAGGGCCTCATTTCGGTTAAATTGAAAGAGGGCAAAGTCATCAGCGGTTCGCGCCAGAAGACTATCATGCCCGGTGTTCAGGTACCCCTGGGCAAATTTAAAATCGAGCTTTACCATGTTTGTCACAGCATTCCCGATGCAGTGGGCATCATTATTTATACCCCGGTCGGCATAGTCTTACACAGCGGTGACTTTAAGCTGGACTATACTCCGGTGGACGGCAAGCCCACCGATTTATCCAAGCTTTCCCAATTAGGCGCCCAGGGTGTTCTGCTCTGGATGGCCGATTCTACCTATGCCGA
This sequence comes from Dehalococcoidales bacterium, assembly GCA_034429955.1. Classification (GTDB taxonomy): domain Bacteria; phylum Chloroflexota; class Dehalococcoidia; order Dehalococcoidales; family UBA3254; genus DATIKD01. The sequence goes on along the minus strand of DAOUFH010000219.1, from coordinate 13,763 downwards.
ATTGCCCGGTTACACCCCTTCGGAGCGGGTAGTGGGTGAGACCTTCGAACGTATCATGGCCAATGCCAAAGGACGGGTGATTGTCACGACCTTCGCTTCTCTGATTTCCCGTATACAGCAGGTTATCGATGCCGCCGCCAAGTACGGACGGCGCTGCTTTATCGTGGGACGCAGCATGAACGACACTGTCAAGATGGCCCTCGAACTGGGTTATCTGAAGGCGCCCGGTAATGTTCTGGGCAAGCTGGAAGAAGCACGGGGTTGTCCGCATGAAAAGACTGTTTTCATCACTACCGGAAGCCAGGGTGAACCGACTTCCGCGCTGGTCAGAATGGCCAGGCAAGACCATAGCCAGGTGCATGTACAAAAGGGTGATACCGTTATCCTTTCGGCTACTCCTATTCCCGGTAATGAAGCCCTGGTCAACCGCACACTGGATACGCTGTTTAAACGCGGCGCCCATGTGATTTACGATCGTATCGACCAGGTGCATGTACATGGTCACGCCTCCCAGGAGGAACTCAAACTTCTCCTGAACCTGGTCAAACCGCGCTTTTTTATGCCGATTCACGGTGAATACCGCCATCTTTCCCTGCATGCCAGATTAGCTGAAACCGTAGGCCTTTCTAAAAATAACATCTTCGTTCTGGAAGACGGCAATATCCTGGAGTTGAACTCCAACTCGGCCCGCATCGCAGGGCGCATCACTGCCGGCGACGTTTATGTGGATGGCCTGAGTGTAGGTGAAGTAGGCGAATCCGTGCTGCGTGACCGCCGCATCATCTCCCGCGACGGTATGGCAGTGGCTGTTATAACTGTCGGCAAAGACAGCGGCCTGCTCATCGGACGACCTGAGGTGGTCTCCCGCGGTTTCGTAGACACGCGTGAAAAACAGGAGTTGATTGAGCAAAGCCGTGATTACCTGTTCAATCTGCTGAACCATGAGCAGCAATTGACCGACTGGCAGAATGTATCCGCCCTGGTCAAAGAAAACCTCAGCAATTTCTTCTATGAAAAAGTACGCCGCAAGCCGGTGATTGTCAGCGTACTGATTAAAGTCTAAGCGGAAATTAAACGCTGTTTCTCAGTCCGGCTCCATTCTCATTTCTTTTGCTGGTTGTAGACACTGTTTATTGACCTTTTATATTTCCTCAAGTTAATTACTCTTAGTCTTTCTACCTCTTTAAATGTACTTTACTTAAATCCCCGACCGTAAGGTCGAGGATGTTTAACACAATAATTTGGGGTAACTCCAATTGCCTGTGTACCTGAATTATTTCAGAGGCAGTATTATTCCTCGAATCGCAGGTAGAGCTGGTGCTTTTGGTAATGAAAAAGTGGGAGTTTAAGGTCTGATGAATACGGCAATGATAAATAGTAATAAAATTGTGGGATATGCTCTGGGTGGTGGAGCTGCTAAAGGCTTATTCCACATTGGTGTGTTGAGTGTACTGGAAGAAAATGGAATATTCCCTAATTTTATTGCCGGCACCAGCATGGGCGCTATTGTTGGAGCGATGTATGCCAGCGGCCTTAAAGCCGCTGACATGAAACAAATAGTGCAGCAAATAAACTGGAGAAAGATACTTAGATTAACTGATTTATCTATACCTTTCAGCGGTCTTACCCAGGGCAAGGGCATTGACGATTTACTGAAATCGATAATTGAAGAGCGGACATTTTCGGACTTAAAAATACCTTTTGCCTGTGTTGCCACTGACCTTAAAAATGGTACACAGGTTGTCCTCAAAGATGGGTTGCTTATCGATGCAATACGCGCCAGTATCTCGTTACCGGCGATCTTGACTCCCAAAAAGATTGATGGCAGATATCTGCTGGATGGCGGTTTGGTCAACGTAGTTCCCGTAAGTGTTTGCCGCGAAATGGGGGCAAATTTCGTTATAGGAGTGAACGCTCTTTCTGATATTGAAATGGATACAGCGGTTCTCTCCGGACCGCCTGTGCAAGAACTGGAAGGAACTGATTACAATATAACGGCCTTGCCGGTTCCGTTGGACCATAAATATTCTGTGTTTCAGCGGCGTTCGTTTAGTATTGAAAAAGGAATTGAAAAGTTCATGCAGGACTATCAATCCAGATTGAATAAAATGATAAATAACAATCCGCTTTTGAGGTTAACCCATCGCAAAAATTCTTCAACATCGGATGCTCCCTATATGTTTAACGTAATAATTCAAGCAATTACCATCATGGAATACCAGATCGCTCTGGATAATATCAAGTTGGCTGATTTGGCGATTAGTCCGATGTCGAAGAACATAGGTTCCTGGCAGTTTTACAAAGCTGACGAAGCTATAGCTCTGGGCGAGCAGACTACCCGGTCTTTTTTAAAACAATTCAAATTGGCCCAATGATGACAGTTGGCCCAATAATGACAGGCTGTTTGTCATGCTGCCAGGAGCCACCAATCACCTGAAGAGTTCAAAATACAATTGGCCCTGACTTCAATTCCTGAAGATTTGGGCTCACAAAATTACCGGTAGTTCCTGTAAAAATTTGGCGGTATTAGTACTTAAGTGTAATGTGTGACAGCTTACACAAAACTAATAAAAAATCTATTGGCTTTCAGCTTGTTTTGCCTCTTGTCAGTCATGATTCAGTAGTATATGATTGAGGCGTATATGAAAAAAGTCAAAGCGGAAAAGAAATCCAGTTTTAAACGGTTTTTATGGACCGTTCTTTTCAGTCTGCTTTTTATAGCCGTGGCCGGCGGACTGATATACTGGCAGCGGGAAGCCATTGCCAATTTCTTCTCAAACCTGTTTACCGGCACTGCCGAGCTTTTCGGCTGGGGTATCGTGATTTTAGCGCTGGTAGTCTGCGCTATCGTTATTACGCTTTTTGCCAGACCTCGTGTTCTGTTTCACTACTGGAATAAGTGGCTCGGCGTTTTGATCTTGTGCGCCGCTGTCTGGGCTGTTCTGGGTTGCCTGCCCGGTCAGGGCGATATGAGTTATTACGGGATGGGAGGCCAAATAGGCCAGTCCATCGCCGGCCCCAACCTGGCCGTTTCCATCCTGATAATCCTTTTACTTTTAATTGTGGGGATTTTTCTGGTTATTCCTCATCAATTCGCCGGTTTTATCACCGGTTTGTTCAGAAAAAACAAATCAGAAACCTATCCGACCCCCGCTCCGGTGATAAACAAAGGGTCTCTGCCGGAAAACAAGCCGGCGGATAAACCTTTGACCGAGGCTGCGAGCGGCCTCTATCCCAAGTATCATACCGAGCCCAAGCCGCGGCCGGCGCAGCCCGAACCCGGTTCTAAAAGCTGGTTGTGGAAGAAACTGCATCCCGATACCGCTGCGGCTACTACTGCTGCTGCCGCTGTGGCTGCTACGCCGGAACAACCCCGCCCGCAGTCCACTACGGCTAAAACTATTATTGAGCTGCGGGATGACCCGGTAGGTCAGGTCAAAACCGAAACACCTGCCCAGGCTGAAGCCCAGGCGGATAAAGATAAAACAGCTGAATCCAAAGATACTAAACAGGCTGCCCAGGAAGTCTGGAAAAAGTACGGTGAAGCCGGCACCCAGACTACCGAAGACGGCTGGAAATTACCGCCTATCGAGATTCTGGATAACACTCCGGAGGTGGAATTCAGCCAGGCTGATAATATGCAAAAGGCCAAGCTGATTGAAGAGGCTCTTAGCAGCTACGGGGTAGACGGCAAGGTCGTACAAATCAATGTGGGTCCCACCGTTACACAGTTCGGGGTTGAACCCGGTTGGGACCGTAAATTGAAAGAGGTCAAGGAAAAGGACAAGAACGGGGATGTCCAGGTCAAAATGGAAGAGGTCTCCCGCACCAGGGTCAAGGTGGACCGTATTACCGCTCTTGCCAACGACCTGTCACTGGCCCTGGCAGCCCCTACCATCCGTATCGAAGCGCCTGTACCCGGCAAATCGGTAGTGGGCATCGAAGTCCCCAATACCACCATCGGCACCGTCAGCATGCGCAGTGTGGTGGAGTCCAATTTATTCCAGAAGATGCTGGTCAAGTCCAGAATGGCGGTGGCCCTGGGTAAGGGGGCCGGAGGAGAGTCTGTGGTGGGCGACCTGACCAAAATGCCGCATCTGCTGATTGCCGGCGCTACCGGCAGCGGTAAAACGGTCTGCATGCATACCATCATTTGCTGCCTGCTTTTGCATAATACCCCCGGCGACCTGCGCTTTATCATGATTGACCCCAAACGGGTTGAGATGACTTCCTATAACAGTCTGCCGCATCTGGCTACACCGGTTATTGTGGAGACCAACCGCGCTTTACTTTCACTGCGCTGGCTGGCCCAGGAAATGGATAAGCGCTACCAGGTGATGGCTGCGGCCCGGGCCCGCAATATCGAGACCTATAACAAGGCCCGTCCCAATGAAAAACTACCGTATATAGTCCTGGTAGTGGATGAACTGGCCGATTTGATGATGACCGCCGGCGATGAAGTGGAACATACCCTCTGCCGTCTGGCCCAGCTGGCCCGCGCGGTGGGTATTCACCTGATTGTAGCTACCCAGCGTCCCTCTGTGGATGTAGTGACCGGCCTGATAAAAGCCAACTTCCCCACCCGTATCAGCTTTGCCGTCACTTCTCTGGTGGATTCACGTACCATTCTGGATACCGGCGGTGCTGAAAAACTGCTGGGACGCGGCGATATGCTCTATCTGCCTACCGAGGCTTCCAAGCCCAAGCGTTTGCAGGGCTGTTTCCTGTCCGACCCTGAAATCGAGCGTCTGGTCTACTTCTGGAATAACCAGAAAAAAGAAACGGCGTCCCAACTGCGTATGGAAGACCTGGTGGCGGAGGAGGCTGATAAGCTGGAGAAACCGCCCGAAGACCCGCTGCTGACCCAGGCGCGCAAGCTGATGGAGGAACATGAACATATCTCGGCTTCCTTTTTACAGCGGCACCTGCGCATCGGTTATCCCAGGGCGGCCCGCCTGATGGAGCAGCTGGAAGCTGAACTGGGTGAAGAACCGTCTGATTCAGAGACCGCTATACCCGATGAAAAATTTGATGAAGATTATGATAAAGACGAGTCCTGATGGAACTCTAAATAGTGATGCAAAGAAGAAAAGGGCTGCTTTTGCAGCCCTTTTCGTTTACATAGCCGGATTATTCCGTCCGCTCGGCCGGTAAGGCGGCCAGGGCCGCTTTTTGCTCCTCGTTTTGCCTCCTCAGCTTGGCTATTTGCGGCAGGATGAGTCCTAGAATCAGCAGGAAGGAAAGTAAGTCCGATATCGGGAAAGTCAGCCAGATGCCCTCCAGTTGGAAGAAATGCGACATGATGAACAGCACCGGTATCAAAATCAGGGCTGAACGGGCCAGAGAGGTGGCAAAGGCGCGCGTCGCCAGACCGGTGGACAGGAAAATAGTGTTGCCTATGAAAATGATTCCCACGATGTACAGGAAGAAAAAGGCCCGTTTGATGGCATAAGCGCTGCGCGTTATCAGTTCGGCATCACTGGTAAATATTTTTACAAAAAGTTCGGGCATGAAATAAAAGATCAGGAATGAGACTGTACAGATAGCAGTAGAAGCTATTGCGGCTATTTTGATGCCCTTTAAAACGCGGTCGTAGCGTTTGGCCCCATAGTTATAGCCGATTATCGGCTGCAGACCCTGGCCGATTACGATGGCAGGCAGCACTGAGAACATCATTATCCTGTTAAGAATTCCGAAGGTGGAAACCGCCATGTCACCGCCGTAACTTTCCAACAGGCGCATTACCAGAATACTGGTCAGGCTGCTGGCCATGGTATTGGCAAAGGCTGAAACGCCTATCGCCAGAATTTGCCGGATGATTTTCCAATCCGGAATCATATTCTGAAGCTTGATTTTTAGTGTGGTTCTGCCTGCCAGATAATAGCTTACAAAGATGATAGTAGAGGTGGCCTGGGAAATCACTGTGCCCAGCGCGGCCCCTTTGACTCCCCAGCCGAATACGATGATGAACAGGGCATCCATGACGATGTTCAAACCGGCGCCGGTGATCTGGGTTACCATGACTATCCGGGTGTTTCCTTCCGATATCATCAGCCCGTTGAAACACATGATCATTACGCCCAGGATGATACCGGAATAGATGATGACCATATAGTCTCTGGAATAGGGCAGTATGCTCTCCGATGCTCCGGAAAGGGTCAGCCAGAAATCAGTGGCGCTGAGTCCGACTACGGTCAGAATCAAGCCGATAACAATACCCAGGAACAAAGCGTTGCCCAGGGTCTTTTCCGCACGCTGCATGTCGTGGGCGCCCAGCGCCCGGGAGACGATAGAAGCGCCCCCCATACCGGCCAGTTGTCCGCAGCCCATGCCCAACATCTGGAAGGGAAAAACGATCGAGAGACCGGCGATGCCCTGCCATCCGATGTAATGGCCGATGAAAATGGTATTGACCACGTTATACATCATGACCACGAACATCCCCATGAAGGAAGGTGTAGCCAGCTTCAGTAATAATCTGCCGATTTTATCGGTATCGAGCACGCTCTGTCCTGATTTATACATAAATTCGCTTTTCCATTTATCTTATAATTTAGAATACATTGCCGATGTCCGGGCGTTCGATGCCGGACCTGAATTAGGTGTAAGCCGCTGCAATCTGATTTCAGCGGTTTTCAGGGCAGGCGCTGCAATATTTGCTGCAGGTTTTTCAGGGAGTCCGTCATTATGCTCAGTTCTTCTGCACTCAGGACGGCCAGGGTTTCCCTCAGGTTATTCAATATGGTTTCCTTGAACTCTTTAACCATCACCCTCCCTTTATCGGTCAGGGAGATGATATTGGCCCGTCTGTCCTGGCTGTCTGTATTCCGCTGGACCAGTTTCATCTGCTCCAGTCTGGTGAGAAGCTGGGTCATTTGAGCCTTGGAAACTTGCAGCCTGTCACCGATAATTTTGGCATGCAGAGGCCCCTCTTTATCCACCAGATTGATTATTTCAAAATGCAGTGGGGTAATCGCGATTTCCAGTTCAGACAGCTTTGATTTGAGCAGCTTACGATGTGTCCCGCGGATTATCAGAGGCAAAATGGCCAGCAAGTCCAACGATATCCTGTTCAAATTGGAACTGCCCAAAAGGTACTCCTTAAGATAACCCTAATTGTTAAATTTATCAATAGTATATATTATTTACTATCAGGCGGTCAAGGCTGACAGCACCTATCTTGACAGGTAAATAAGGTAACCCTGGTCCGCACGACAGAGAATACAGAAGATCAGTTAGCCGGCAGAGTAGATAGGCCTCAGCGGTCAAACCGGCTTTTTATGCCCCTGGATATTTCTACAAATTCGGACTCACGGCGCAGTTCGATGATGCGGTCGCGCAGCAGGGCGGCCTTTTCGAAATTAAGGCTTTTGGCGGCCTGTTTCATCTGGATTTCCAGGTCTTTGACCAGCCGGATGATGCCTTCCTTATCGGACGGACCGTTCAGGGCCGGAACTGCGTTATATTGTCCCTTTTCTTCGGCGAGGGAGGCCGCCACTCTCTCGGTAATGTCTTTGACGGCTTTCCGGATGCCCCTGGGAGTGATACCGTGCTGCCGGTTATATTCTTCCTGGATGCCGCGCCGCCGTTGGGTCTCCTCAATGGCTTCGTGCATGGAGACGGTGACTTTATCGGCATACATTATGACATGACCTTCGACGTGCCGTGCGGCGCGTCCCATCGTCTGAATCAAGGCTCCTTTGGAACGCAGGTAACCTTCTTTATCGGCGTCCAGAATAGCCACGAAACTAACTTCGGGCAAGTCCAGACCTTCCCTCAGCAAATTGATGCCTACCACCACGTCATAAATACCCAGCCGCAGGTCTCTTAAAATTTCGACTCGTTCCAGGGTATCCACCTCGGAGTGCAGGTAATGGGTCTTGATGCCGGCTTCCAGCAGATAGTCCGCCAATTCTTCTGCCAGACGTTTGGTCAGGGTGGTGACCAGGCAGCGCTGCTGCTTGTCTACCCTCTCTTTGATCTGGTAGAGCAGGTCGTCGATCTGCCCTTTGGTGGGTTTGATTTCGATGGTGGGCTCCAGCAGGCCGGTCGGCCTGACCAATTGTTCCACTATCTGGCTGCTGTGGGCGTATTCATATTCGGACGGGGTAGCCGAAGTGTAGATGACCTGGTTGATGCGTCCGTTAAACTCATTGAAATTGAGCGGGCGGTTATCCAGCGCCGAAGGCAGGCGGAATCCGTATTCCACCAGCGTCTCCTTGCGGGAACGGTCACCTCCGTACATGCCCCGCACCTGCGGAATCGTCATGTGTGATTCGTCCATGAAGAGCAGAAAATCGTCAGGGAAATAGTCCAGCAGCGTCCAGGGAGTGCTGCCGGCCGGACGCTGCGCCAGATGGCGCGAGTAATTTTCCACCGCCGAGCAATAACCGGCTTCGCGCAGCATTTCCAGGTCGTAGTTGGTACGCTGCTCCAGGCGGGCGGCTTCGAGCAGTTTGTCCTGGCCGCGTAGTTCCTTCAGACGCTCGTCCAGTTCGGCCTTGATACTCTCCAGCGCCAGCAGCATTTTCTCGTGGGAAGTGACGAAATGCTTGGCTGGAAAGATATCTATCGATTCTTCCTCTCCCAGCAGTTCACCGGTCAGAGGGTCGATGCGCAGGATACGGTCGATGGTATCGCCGAAGAATTCGATTCTGACAGCGATGTCTTCATAAGCCGGGTGAATTTCCAGAGTATCGCCGCGCAGGCGGAATTTACCCCGGCTGAAATCGATATCGTTGCGCTGGTATTGCATGTCGATAAGCCGCCGCAGCACTTTGGCCGGCAGGGCGGTCTCGTTTCTGGAAAGGGTTAAAATGAAGCTGCGATATTCTTCAGGCTCGCCCAGGCCGTAGATACAGGAAACTGAAGCCACAATCAGCGTATCGCGCCGGGAAAGCAGGGCTTTGGTGGCGGCGTGCCGCAGCTTATCGATTTCTTCGTTGATTTCAATCTCTTTTTCGATATAGGTATCGGTGCGGGGTATGTAAGCTTCAGGCTGGTAGTAGTCATAGTAGCTTACGAAGTATTCAACCGCATTGTGGGGGAAAAATTCCTTGAATTCGCTGTAAAGCTGGGCGGCCAGGGTTTTGTTGTGGCACATCACCAGGGTGGGGCGCTGGGCCTGTTCGATAAGGTTGGCCATGGTGAAGGTCTTGCCGCTGCCGGTTACACCCAGCAAAGTCTGATGTTTATAATCGGCTTTGAGCCCTGCTACCAGCTTTTGTACGGCTTGAGGCTGGTCTCCGGTCATTTTGAACTCAGATACGATTTGAAATTCCGGCATAGCTGCTCCGAAACAAATGTTCCAAGAACAGTATAACAATACTGTTAAATAAGTACCAATACTACCAATGACTCAATAAGCTTTCAGCGATCAGCCGTCAGCCGTCAGTTTTTGGAGGATGTATCTTCCCTTGGCTAAAGGGAAAGGAGAGAGAAGGAGTGATAGACAGTTATAAGTGATAAGTTACAGGTTTTAAGTCTACCCATCGTCCGGATGCTTCGGCTTCACCCACTTTGAGGCCTCCAGCATGACAAGGTAGCTATGAGCTTATAGACTGATGGCTAATAGACAGCTACGAATCTAATAGCTAAAAGCTAAAAATCTAATCACGACTAACGAAAAACGAATAACTAATGTCTGCAAGTCTAATAGTCTAAACCGGTATTCAGACCTTTTCGCTATTAGGGAACCTGCGTCCGGCCAAACAGGCCGGTCTGGGCCAAACAGGCCGGTCTGGGCCAGACAACCGTCCTGCGCCTCTGCGGTGTTCTGACCGCATCTCCGCTACTAAATTCAATTTTCAGCCGCTGGTATTTAAACAAGCGTAAAATCCTGGTCAAAAATGCTCTTAAACCCGTGAAAGGTCTTTTTTCTTAGCCGGGTAGATAACGTTGAGCAAGGCCGCCAGCTCTTCATCGGCCACCTTTTCACTGTGGCCGCATTGAATACAGGTCAGGTAGCTGCCGTCTTCAGTTTCTTCCAGATAGAATTGTCCCTTGCATTTCCGGCATTTCCTGCTCCACACGATGTAAGGCATAGCTTTATATCCCCTTCAGATTGTGTTTGGTTTAAGAGAATAAATCTTATTTGTTGATATAATACGCTATGCCGGCAGGCTGATAAACCATGTTAAAACCCATATTCTGTAGATGAAGATGTATCACTGTTCTGCGTGCTGCGATGATGTCCATAATGAAGCTTAAGCAGAGGAAGAAAGGGGTAATTATACTCGGGACTGCAAGCTAGAAGTTATATTCGAAAGGCATTACCTGCTCTTTCTCATCGGAAGAGAAGGTCAAAACTATCAGGACCCCGTTTTGTGTGGCTTTAAATCCGTCCGTCAGGGAGAGTTTAATCTCCAGGCTGTCGGTTATGGTATCTCCAGCGTCCAGCGTTCCGTAAGACCTGGTCAGGCTGTCCTGACCGTTTATTTTGAGTTTATCCCCATTGGAATAGAGTTCAACCTTGAGCAGGCAATTGTGCAGATCTACCCGGCCGTCATTGGTTATCTGTCCGTTAACCGTGCGGGAAAAACCGCTGCCTTCGACGCTGAGAATATCGATTGCCAGGCTGATGTCTCCCTCGGAGATAGAAAATCCGTCAGTAGGAATATTCGAACTGTCCATGGTGATGGTAGGGGCAGGACCGGTATAGACGCTACCGGTCTGAGGAACAGCGGCGGATGAAGAGTCGCTGCTGCTGGAACTGACAGAGAAGGCGGGCATAACGACAAGGTAGGCCAGGCCGGCCGTTCCCGCTGTAAAGATGACCAGTCCGAGCAAAAAACCAACGATTATTCCGGCTGTAAATTTCATAACAAGATCCAAATAAAATGGCGGATGGGGCGGGATTCGAACCCACGGTCCCTTGCGGGACGGCGGTTTTCAAGACCGCTACCATAAACCACTCGGACACCCATCCGCACTATGACTATTATAACCTGAGAAGTGACAAATTTCTATGCCTCAGAGCCTAAAACAACTTGAACGGAAGTAAAACACAGCAGATGTGCTAATATAAAATACAGAAAGCAGAGAGAGGACGACGCGCATGTCTATCAAAATTAACGTGGAGAAATGTTTAGGCTGCCGAATCTGCGTAGCCTCCTGCCCGTTGCATCTGCTGGAGACCAACCGGCAATTCAAGATAGAGATAGCCGAAGGTTGTACGGAATGCGGCAACTGTCTGGAGGCCTGCCCGTATGGTTATATAACGGAATGCAAAAGTTAAAGGGCAAAAAAGTTACCGGGGACGTTGATTAATGAATTATGTTTAATGATTTATGAACCCCTCTCCACCGGATGACTCCCGATTCCTTGCGCTCATTCCCCTGCGGCGGGATATAATTTTCTAAAGGGAGAAGAAATAAACAAAGCGGTCGGGTTTATCAACCCGACCGCTTACAAAATAAACTTAAAACTTATTACTTAGAACTTAAAACGGACAGCTACTTGTAGCTTCCTGTGGTGCAGGAGATATAATGCATGATGGGCCGTTTGACGTTCTTGATAGTGAGCGGCCCGTGCTTGATGCCGGCCGGTATAAAAGCAGTAAAGCTCTCTTTAATGTTATATTTCTTGCCGTCTACCCAGAATTCGACATCCGCTCCGATATCCAGTACATCATCGAAGTTAAAACCGTAGAAACCGATCAACTCGCCGAAATCATGGGTATGCTCCTCCCAGAAGTTGCCTTGCTTGCCGGCGGGCAGAGGTTCACTGCCGAAGCCGGGCAATATCCACATGGTCTCGTTATAAAATTTGGCCCCCTGGAACATGTCCTTATCGACCTGGGTGACCCTTTTAATGAATTTGGACCCGAATTCGTTGCGGTAGGCGGGCAGGGTCAGACCTTTTTTATCATCGAAAATAAAACACTTTTTATATTTTAATTCTGCCATCTTCTTATCCTCTTTTATTTTTTTAATTTACTCTAGGTGTTATATTCCAGTCCGGGCCCCATGGTGAAATGGAAGACCGGTTTGGTCATATTCCGCATAAAAAGAGGACAATGCGTGACATTTTCGGGAATATACACCACGAAGGACTTATCAAAGACATATTTTTCATCTTCCAGCCAGAATTCTACTTCACAGTATAATTCTTCCGGATGCTCCATATCGGTGCCGTAGTAAGAGAGCAACTCCGGGAAAGGATGAACATGCGGCGGGATACCGGACTCACCTTCTTTAGTGGGCTGGATAATCTGCGGTCTGGGTACCGGCCAGAACCAGACTGCTTCGGCATAGAATGCGCCCGGCACCACATTGCTGTCCATCCAGACCATGTGCTCCATCCTGCGGCGCTGGCCGTTAAGCAGGCCGCGGCCCATAATAGCTTTTTCCCAGGCTCTCTCCTCGGGAAGTTCGAATCCGTCGTAAAAATCCGTAACGATGTAGGGCCCGTATTTACCTTCGGGCATTTTTTTTGCACTGGACATTCAACTGTTCTCCTTGAATTTATTATTGCGATATACCTATAGGGGTGATAACGTGATACCGGAACAGAATGATTTAAGCAAGATTAATTGTTATGAATAGTATAGACGTATTGGACTAACCAGTCAATCAGTGGGGACGATAGCTTCTTGCGGGCACAATTGAGCGCACAAATTACAGCCGGTGCACTGTGAACTATCGATAGCAATCTGCTCGTCCGCGACGGAAATCGCCGGACAGCCGGTCTCTTTCAGGCAAATTTGACAACCGCAGGACAAACAGCGTTCAGCTTCAGCCGCGGCCTGAAACCGGTCATAGCCGGTCTCAGCTTCGTTCATATTTTTAATGCGCTCGGCGGCCGGCCTTTTAACCGGCAGCACCGCCGGACGGGTTGCGACGCCGCTGATGTCCATCTTAAGGTGGGTATCCCGGCGGGCCTCATTCTGGCGTCCCTTTTTAAGCGGCTGTTTGTTAAGATAGCGGTCTATGGAAACTGCAGCGGCGCGCCCGGCCGCCAGGGCCTCTATGACTGTGGCGGGGCCGCTGACAACATCACCGCCGGCAAATACTCCCGGAATGTTGGTGCCCATGGTCACTTTATCGACTGTAAGGCAACCTTCCGGGCTGACGGCGGCAGGGTATTCCTGTTTCAGAAAGTCCAGTTCAGGGCTTTCACCCACAGCTGAAATAACGGTATCGACCGGAAGGGTAAAATTGGAACCCTTAACAGCGACCGGTTGAGCACGCCCGCTGCTGTCAGGTTGGCCCAGCCTGACTTTGAGACATTCCAGACCGGCAGAGGTAATTGAGCGGGGAGTGGAGAGCAGAACCAGTTTTACACCCTCCTCCTCTGCAGCCCTGACCTCACGTGCGATAGCCGGCATCTGTTCCCGGCCGCGCCGGTACACCAGGCTGACTTCACGGCAGCCCAATCTGAGGCAGGTGCGGGCACAGTCCACGGCTACATTGCCGCCGCCGATGACGGCTACCCGGTAGCCGATTTTAGAGCTGTAGCGGCCCCGGATGTCTTTCAAGAAGTCCAGTCCGTTAATTACACCCGACAGGGCCTTTTTGCCGGCGGTCAGAGTCCTGGCCTGCTGGGCACCGGTGGCGATAAATACGGCTGCATAACGTTTTTTAAGATCAGTCAGCGTGATATCCCGGCCCAGAGCAGTGTGCAGTTTGACTTCGATGCCCATGCCGATAATTGAATTGATCTCAGCTGAACTGACAGCTAACGGCAGGCGGTATTCCGGTATGGCGCCGGTCAGCAGTCCACCCAGCCGGTCGGAAGCCTCGAAAAGAGTGACCTGATAGCCT
>DAOUFH010000218.1:0-9226 GCA_034429955.1 Dehalococcoidales bacterium | reverse complement strand
TTTAAGGCGGGTCAATTCCAGCCACTTCTCCCGCAGTGCTTTCAGTCCATCGCTGGGAGCATAAGGGAAGGCCTCTGCGGCGTCCAGCAGCAGTTTATCTGCCAGACTGGGCAATATCATAGGCTTTCCATCATCCTCGTAGGCCGTACCTACGGTGGCGTTGATCTCTTTGCCTTTGGCAGCGTTACCCTGGGCCAGAATTCCCATCTTAGGGAAATAGATGGCTTTGCCTCTGGGGGATAAGAGGTTATAAATGGCGGGCGATTGTTTCTGGATAATAGAGTTAAGCGCTACCGCTTGCTGGTTAAGAGTTGACATAAAACCTCCAATGGATATTTTAATTAATTCGGCAGAATAAGGTCTTCAGTCGATTAAACTCAACTCTTATTATAACCAATACCGGCCTAAAAATACCAAAACCAGCTGATATAAAAAATCCCCTCTTCAAGAGGGGATTTCTGTTTTGGGCCGGTTTCTGTTTTTTAGATTGCTCTTAAATCTATCGAACGAAGATGACGGCGGTTCTCAAATAAAATCGTCGAATTGACGAAGTTGAGAGTGAAATCAAGACTTCTGGAACTATACTCATCCTTGGTCAGGATAGGGAAGTCGATTTGGTTTCCACTCTCGGAGATGTAAGTAGGGGTATGAATATTCTTGTTCATCTATTTTTACCTCCTCGAGTATTTTATGCTCCGATAATCTAACTATGTATATCGTAGCATGATTATCGACCAATGTAAATACTCTTATATGCCTGTTGATCAGGCAGGGCGTTATACTAAAAAATAGCCGGAGTTGTTATAGAATATAAAGAGCAGCTAAATTTGATAGGAGGATTATAACTATGAAAGGCGATCCCAAAGTTATCGATGTTTTGAACTCTTTATTGGCGGATGAACTGACAGCGGTCAACCAGTATATGGTACATTCTGAGATGTGCGAGAACTGGGGTTACGGCAAACTGCATAAATCTATCGAAAAGCGGGCTATCGATGAGATGAAACATGCTGAAAAACTGATTGCCCGTATTCTGTTCCTGGAGGGAGTACCGATTGTCAGCAAGTATAATCAAATCCACATCGGCGCCGATGTGCCCAAGATGTATGCCAATGATAATGCCTCAGAGACGGATGCGATTAAGAGCTATAATGACGCAATAATTTTGTGTGGCGATTGTAAAGATTACGCTACTCGGGATATTCTGCAGGATATTCTCAAGGATGAGGATGCCCATATCGATTCAATAGAAGAAGTCCAGGATGAAATCACTCAGATGGGTCTGCAGGTTTTCCTTTCCACTCAGCTGGACTAGGCTGGAAAATAATAGGTTGGATAATCAAAAAACCTGGACCGTCTATCCGGCCCAGGTTTTATTTTTCAAACAGGCAGCCGCATTTACGGCTGTTTGTTTGTTCCATCGTCTAGAAGGCCTTCTAGTTGATGGAACGGGGCACTGCAGCGATATCATAGAAAACCGCGCTGCTGGCCACATTGATGGTGTAACCCAGATCTCTGCTGTGGGTCTTGGTGAGAAACTCCGGATAACCGCTAATATCTTTAGTAGTGAAATATTCGGAGATTTTATTAAACATCTTGTTCATTTGATACCTCCTTGAATCAAGAATCATTAACTATTTAATCTAACTAAATATATCGTAGCACGATTATCGACCAATGTAAATACTCCTATACGATAATATTTTACAAGTGTAAAATTAGTATACAGCAAGCTGATATTAGAAAATGGAGGAATGATTAAATAGTGGACAAGGTGAGACTACTATCCATAAGTACCCGAACTGCCAAGAAAAGAATAAATACGAAGGACCGAAAAAAACAACGTCATCGCGAACCCCTTTTTCTTCTGAAGCGATCTTATAGAATAGCTGACAGTTCAGCCGTCAGTTCGTTTATTGAACCCCGCAGCCCCGGATCCTTCAGCCTCCCCAGTATGAGGCCTCAGGATGACAGCCTGGCTGTCAGTTTCGAGAGAGGGTCAAATCCCTTCTGTATCTTTCCCTGGCTAAAGGGAAAGGCGGGAGGTAGTCTGTCGCAGGGGCGGGCAGTCTGAAATCTAAACATCTAATAGCTAAAAATCTAATCACGAACGACGAAAGACGAACAACTAAAAGCTGGATTGTCATTAAAAGAATTGATGAAGAAGGGGAGGGTGGCGATATAAAGAAAGTCCCGCCGGAACGGCGGGACTTTCTTTATTTAATCTCAGGAAACTAGACCAGCGACTTTACGTCGATGTTCTGTTCAATCATTTTCTGCAGCAGATTGATTCTTTCGCTGTCATCTTTGGTCAGCAGAGGAATCATGTCATCGACCTGCTTGGCTGTGGTAAAGGTATCGAACGGCACCAGCAGCATGGGAATGTTCTTGTCGGTAGCCTTGGATATAAGGTTTTGCGAAGGCAGGAAGTTATTGGTCAGGATAATACCCGAGGTACTGCTTTCCATGGCTGCCACGATATAATCGCTGCGGTCACCGGAAGTAATGGACAGTTTGTTTTCGCTCTTCCAGAGAGGATAGCGGGTAGCGGCATCACCAGCCATGGCGCCTACCAGGATTTTATTGACCTTTTTATTCAAGCCGCCTTCTCCGGCGATAATGCGGGCCTGCAGTTTTTCAGCGATATAGCTCATAGGCACCTGGGTCAGTTTGGGTTCATTGGGCAAGACGCCCAGAACTTTGACGCCCATTTCATTGATATCGCGCAGATGATTGTTCTTATAGTCTTCAAGGTTGCTGACTTTATTGATGACCACGCTCCAATCGATGCCGGTCATATCGACATACTTTTTGACGAAAGTGATATCGTCCAGGACGGTACCGTCGTCACCGCTGACCACCACGATTAACTTGCCTCCCAGGTATTTGACCAGTGAGAGGGTGTCCAGCTTGACTGAAGCGCCGTAAGTCAGGTCCATCCCGCCTTCGACTACTAACAGCTGAGAGCTGTTCAGTTTCTTGGACATTTCCACCACTTTATTTTTAGTGGCTGCTTCATCATACATGTAGCGCAGCTTGGAGTGTTCGAAGCCCAGGGTAATATCTTCCGAGCTCTGTTCCAGTCCGAAGACATTGGTTACCAGAGCGGAATCATAATCCCAAAGCCTCTTTTTGCGATAGATTAATCTGTCGCCGAAAGGTTTTAAATAGGCAAATTTCTTGCCCAGATTTTTTCCCAGTCCGACAATGAAGCTGGTCTTTCCGGCATTTTCACTAACTGAACCAATAATGATAGTCTTCATTACGCTGCCTCCTGAGGCTTCGAAAGTAAGATTCTGATATCCACTGCTCTGACACCTTCACCTTGACTGTATACTACCAGCGGATTGATTTCAATATCAGAAATATCTTTGCATTTCTGCAAGATGGTGCCGACCCGGTTGATAGTATCGGCTACCGTCTCTATATCTTTACGTTTTTCTCCGCGTACGCCCAGAAGAAGCGGATATGAGCGTATCTGGCTGATCATTTTCAGAATTTCTTGCTGACCCAGAGGGAATGAACGGAAAGCAATATCACGCATTACTTCCACGTAGATACCGCCCAGACCGAACATTACAGTAGGACCGAAGGAATGGTCGCGGCGGGCGCCGATAATGGTCTCGACTTCATCTCTGACCATTTCATCCACCTCAACGCCTTCAATTTTAGCATTGGGATTATAGGCGCGCGCATTATGCATGATGGCTTCATAGGCGTCCATCACTTCTTTACGGTTGCCCAGATCCAGAGCTACGCCGCCTGCATCACTCTTATGGATGATGTCTTTGGATATAATTTTCATAACCACAGGATAACCGATCTCATCTGCACAACGAATGGCTTCATCCAGGTTACGGGCTATACGGCTGACGGGTATGGGAATACCGGCCAGACGCATCATCTCTTGGGCCTCATTAGCCAGCAGGAAGGTGCGGTTGTCCTGCCGTACTTTCTTGATTATCTGATTCATCTTGTCCGAATCAATTTCTATTTTATGTACGACGTCTTGAGGACTGTTGCGCGTCCTGTAGTAAGTGTATAAAGCACCCAGTAGCGCGGTCGCATCATAGACATCTTCGAAAGCCGGGATATCGTTTTTCCTGAACTCATTGATGTAATGATCTATTTTAGCCCCGCCGAACAGTGAAATCACCAGCGGTTTTTTACCGGCATACAAGGGCATCTGTTTACGGATTACTTCACTGAATCCGTCGGGGTCAAAAACGGCTGTTTCGCAGGCCAGACATATCACGGAGTGGATAGAACTGCTCTCCAGCGCAGCTGTCAGGCATTTATCGTAGTAAACGGCCGGAGCCTGTCCTGACAGGTCAATGGGATTCTTGGAAGAACCGAAAGCCGGGATCACATCCGCGAATATCTTGGTCAATACCTGCGTGTCATCATATAAATTAACGTTATATTTTTCGCAGGCATCGGCAGTTAATACACCTATACCGCCGCCGTTGGTAATAATTACGGTATTCTCACCTTTCGGCAAGGCCGTATTAGACAGGAAACGGCACCAGGTCAGGGCTTCGGAAATGGTTTCTGCTCTTAAAACACCTGCTTGTTTGATAATATCATCAAAAACCCTGTCTTCGCCAGCCAGTGAACTGGTGTGGGAAGCCGCCGCCATGGCGCCTCTCTTGGAACGGCCTGATTTGATTACCACAATGGGTTTCTTTTTAACCGCTTTTTTCAGGATGTTTACCAGGCGTTCACCATCGCTGACGCCCTCGATATACATCATGATGATTTTAGTCTGTTCCTGGGCTACCAGGTACTCCAGCAAGTCGGATTCCGTGATATCGGACTTGTTACCGACCGAGATGATAGCGGAAAGGCCGATATTTTCAGTAACCGTTTTACCCATCATGCCGATGCCGATGGCACCGCTCTGGGTGATCACAGCCACGTTACCGGGCCGTACATTCATGGGCCCGAAAGTAGCGTTCAAAGAAGAAACTGCTGAGTAAACACCGAAGATGTTGGGGCCGACTACGCGCATGCCGTACTGGTTGGCGTACTCAACGATTTTCTTTTCTTCTGCCGAATTACCCACTTCGGAAAAACCGGCAGCAATGATAACGGCGAATTTGACTCCCTTGGCCGCGCAGGCTTTGATGGATTCAAATACGAATTTAGCCGGGATAATCACACAGGCGATATCCACATCACCGGGAATTTCTCCTACGGTTTTGTAGACCTGGTGTCCCAGAATTTCGCCGCCTTCAGGATTGACCGGATAAATGCCTCCCTTATATCCGGATGCCGTGATATTCCTGACAAATTTGTGACCGATCTTGCTTTCATCTCTGGAGGCCCCGATGATTGCAACACCTCTGGGTTCAAATAGATACTTGATGTCCGGGTTTTTATACATGACTGGTCGCCTCACTAAAAGCCATCTTTAATTCATATGTATTGTCTTCTATCCGTTTTTCCATGGTAAATCCCATCTTTTCGAATAGATGCAGCATGGGCCGGTTTTCTACCAGCACTTCTGCACTGAATCCCAGCAAACCCTGTTTTTTAGCCAGCAGGGTCAAATAAGCTAATAACTCTGTGCCTATACCACGGTTCTGATATTCATCGTTGACTACGAAAGAAACCTCGGCGGTGTGGGTATTGCCGTCTATATTGAATTGTCCCATACCTACTATAGTCTCTTTCTCCTCATCTTTAATCAGAGCCACAACCGACACTTCCCTAGTGTAATCAATAATCACGAACTCTTGCAACCTCTCATGCGGCATATCCTGGCGTCTGGAAATGAATCTGCGGTACATACTGTTATCGGACAGGCTGTAAAAGAGGTCTTTTATCAGAGGTTCGTCGCTGATTCTGACCGGTCTGATAAAGATTTCCAGTCCGGTCTTGGTGGTGCGGTAAGTTTCGAGCTCTTTAGGATATTCTCCCGCCTTGCCTGAAATAAAGGCCTGGTCTTTGTAAATCAGGTTCTGGGCTTTTGCTTCCTGTATCAGGTCGCGTCTGAACTTGGGATGGGCGATAGAGATTAACTCCATGGCCCTTTCACGAATGTTTTTGCCGTGCAGGTAAGCTATACCGTATTCCGTTACAACATAATGAATATCGCCGCGATTAAGCGTAATGCCGGCGCCTTCGGTCAGGAAGGGCACAATTCTGGAAACAGTCCCGTTATTGGCAGTAGACGGCAGTACCAGTATCGAACGTCCGCGTCTGGATAATACAGCGCCTCTCATAAAGCTGGCCTGTCCTCCCATTCCGCTGTAAAAGGTCTTGCCCAGCGATTCGGCGGTGGATTGTCCGGTTAAATCAACCTGCAGTGCGCTGTTGATTGCTACAAAGGCATCATGTTGTGCTATAGATAGCGGGTCATTGGTATAGTCTATGGTCTTGAACTCAATTGACGGATTATCATTGACATAATCATAAGTATCCTTTTTGCCCATGCAAAAAGCGGCAATGGTCTTGCCCTGGTCGATGTTTTTACGAGTGTTGTCTACCACCCCCATTTTCATCAATTCGACGATCCCGTCGCTGATTAATTCAGTGTGTATTCCCAGGTGTTTTTTGCCAGCCAGGTTGACCAGAATAGCGTCAGGCACACTACCGTAGCCGACCTGCAGGGTATCTCCATCCTGAACCAGGCTGGAAACATAGTTGCCGATAGCCTGTGTCACTTCGGCATTGGTATCATCGGGGAAACTGTATTCCAGCAAAGTTTCATTGTGCGGAATGATGTAGTTAACTTTGCTGATGTGGATGAATCCGTCGCCGTGAGTTCGCGGCATTTCCGAATTGACCTGGGCGATTACCAGATGGGCATTTTCGACTGCGGTTTTGACAATGTCAACGCTTATTCCCAGACTAAGGAAGCCATGCTGATCTGGCAGGGAAGTTTGAATAAGCGCCACATCGATGGGAATTAACCTTTTGCGGAACAGGTTGGGCACTTCGGAGAGAAAAACCGGGGTATAATCGGCCATTCCGCGGTTAACCGCTTCGCGCGTACTGTTCCCGATGAAGAAGGAATTATGCCTGAAATTGGCCTTAAAGCGCTCTTCGGTATAGGGTGCTACACCCATTGTCCAGATGTGGATTACTTCGGCATCGAAGAATGCTTTGGGATATGATTCCGTGTATCCTACCAGAGCGTTAACCAGATACTGCGGCTCGCCACAGGCTGAGGAAATAAATATCCTGTCTCCGCGGTGGATATGACTGAAGACCTGTTCCTCCGTGGCAAACTTTTCCGGATACTTTTTTTGGGCTTTCGCCAGCGAGCCATTGTTTACTGTCATCTTGTACTTATCCGTTTTTTATTGTACATCATGGTTTCTAAAATGTGAAAAAACATACGTATGTGATTATTGTCACTCTACGCTTAGATGTCCCTGTATTCTCCTGACCTTGAGGCTAAATAGAACATAAATTCTTGGTAAAATTCAATTTAGCTATTTCAATATTTGAAATACTCATTACCCTATAAACCTATTTTAAATATAGTATATTACGATTGTGTTAAGAGGGGATGGGATAGAAGGCGAGTTTTTAGTGGGTGGTTAAGCGTTTTTAGCTTTCAGCGATCAGCCGTCAGCTATCAGTTTCGAACCGTAAGATTAAAACTGCGGTACTGTCAAGGCCATAAATAATACCAATAACTCAATGGGAACCGAGGGTGAATCAGGATTAATGAATTCCAGCGTCGTGGCGAACGCCTTGCACTTCTGACGCGATCTGATAGAATGTCGCAAGACACCCTAAAAATAAGTCAGAAAGAGCCTTAAAATAAGATTGCTTCAGATGTTTTACAATTTCGCAATGATGCAGAATAAAATTCTTAAATCCTGAATCATCACCTTTTCACCAATTAGAAGCTGGAAGCTTTTAGCTAAGGTCTGTCTAGAACTCCTGACGTCCTTCCAGAGCCCGGCTCAAAGTGACATCATCGGCATATTCCAGCTCTGTTCCGAAAGGCAGTCCCCGGGCCAATCTGGTTACCTTAATGTTATAAGGTGTGACCTGGCGGTGCAGGAAAAGCGCAGTCTGTTCGCCTTCCAGATTAGTGTTGGTAGCCAGAATTATTTCAGTTACAGTCCCGCTTTTAAGCCTGTCCAGCAGTTCGACAATTCTGAGGTCCTCTGCTTTGATGCCGTCCCCCGGTGAAAGCGCTCCATGTAAAACATGATATAAACCGTTAAATTTATGGGTATGTTCGAGCGCCAGAATGTCCTGAGGCTGTTCAACCACACAGATCTTGGACTTGTCACGGGTCTCACTGGAGCAAATAGGGCAGATCTCGCTTTCTGAGATATTTTGACAAACGGCACAGAGTTTGGTTTTTTCTTTAACTTGCAGTATCGCCTCGACCAGCGCCCGGTTATCGCTTTCAGCGGCTCTCAGAAGATAAAAGGCGATACGCTGGGCGCTTTTGGGCCCGACTCCCGGCAGTTTGTTTAGTTCCTGGATTAATTTGGACACCGCTTCTGTGGTGGGTGTTGCTTCCCGGCTCAATTTACACTCCTTTATGGTCTGCTGCTAATCAGGTATTACATCAGTCCCGGGATTTTCAGTCCGCCGGTCAGTGCTCCCATCTTCTGGGCGGCTGTTTCCTGTGATTTGGTGATGGCTTCGGTTACTGCGCTCAAGACCAGGTCTTCCAGCATTTCGACGTCTTCCGGATTGACAACCTCTTTGTCAATTTTAATGGACTTGATTTTCTGCTGCCCGTCTACTATCACCTTGACTGCTCCGCCGCCCGAAGTGACTTCAATATTCATTTCGGTCAATTCTTGCTGAATTTTGTTCATCCGGGCTTGCAGTTGCTGCATCATATTTCTGTTCATTTTTCCTCCACACTGGTTACCTGAGCTCCCAGTTTAATCGCCAATTTGGTCAGATGGTCGTTCTCGGATTCACAAATACAGCGGATTTTACAGGTATGCCCCAGGAAATCACTGATTATTTTTTCGGCAATCTTTTGAAATTCAGGTTTTTCCATATTGGTCTTGTGAATAGCATAGCGGGTTGACAGGATTACTACATCACTTTCAATCCCGACCGGTTTGATACCCCCGCTGCGCAGCAGGGCCATAGCGGTGGTTCTCCTGATGGAAGCGGGTGCGTTATCCAGTACCTGTTTCCAGTTTAAGCGCAACCGGCCTAACTCTTCTTCCGGATTGGCGGTTTTTGCCCCGGCGGTTGCTTCTGCCGGTGCGGCCTGATATTCCGCCTTTTT
>DAOUFH010000217.1:0-7163 GCA_034429955.1 Dehalococcoidales bacterium | reverse complement strand
GGCGGTCTCCTGGGCGTTAGAGGACTGTTCCTGAGCGCCCTTGGCCATCTGCTGAGCAGAGGTAGCGACCTGCTGAGTAGACTCGGAAGACTGTTTGGCAGCCGTAGCGAGTTGGTCGCTGGCGGCATTCAGTTGATAAGAGCTTTGCTTGAACTGATTAATTAATGAACACATTTGTTGCTGCATCTCATTATAGGAACAGGCCATTTCGCCCACTTCATCCCGGGACTTGATGTTGACCTTAACGGTTAAATCGCCTTTGGCCATTTTTTGCAGGGCATTTTTAACCATCCTGATGCCGCCGGAAATACCGGTCGACATTGATACCGCTATGATGGTGGCAATTATAATAGCTGCAACTGCGATGCCTATCATAATAATGAGATATAAGCGCTGATTGGCTTCAGCAGTTTTAATAGTCTCAGCCGTATCGGCTTTTGATTTTTCGATAGAATCGTTAATATCGCTGATAACGGCATCCAGTTCGGGGCCGGTTTCCCAGATGACTTCCAGTGTGGCGAGAGAACTGGTATTACCATCCTGAATCTGGATAGCCCGTTCATTGAATGAGGACATGATATTATCGATCTGGCTTGAAACAGATTCAAAATCGGCCCGGCGCGATTCGCTGATTACTGCTTCCAGAGCCAGCTTATGCTGTTCGGCTTCCTCTATTCTGACCTGGGCATCGCTTAGCCAGCTATCGATTTTGGTAAAATAATAGACCTGATAGTCAAAACCGGCTCTCAGGATACAGGATTCCCAGTTAGTCCAATAGAAATTTTCATCTTTATTGGTATTGATAGCTTGCATCGATTTATCGGCATTGGTCATACCTAGATAGCCTACACCAAAGACAGCCAACATCAGGACAATGACAGTAACAAATCCAAACGCTAATTTGGTCCCAATCTTGAGTTTCATGCTCACTCCTTTTCTGAAATTAGCCGGTAACTTTGCCCGTTCGACTAATATTTGTTGCGCGTCCCCTGCCTGCATTTACTGTGTGTCTATTGGTTTAATTATTCATAGAGCTATATAAAATTATCTATTCTTAATTGTAATTTTCAGATTTGGACAGAAACAATGGCTTATTCAACTAATTAGTATGAGCAATAAAACCTTATTCAAAATGATGGTTAATACCCAATTTGGATTACCGCAGGTTTAATTATTTAAGGCGAAGGCCGTTTTAAAAATATACCCCCTTCCCCGTCAGTGCCTCTTGCGGGCTATTTCTGTCTGGCAGCAATTTGTCCGGATATTCCCCCATGGGGGACGGTTGCCACGGTTTTCCCATCTGCCTCAGAGCCGGTAGTTATAGAGTCGCAGTGTTATAAACAGGCGGATGAAATGCCAGGCAGCGCATATCCGGCAAGATCTACCTGGTCCGGGTTGTTTCTTAAAATTCTATTTTCAAGCGTCAAGTACCACAATGGCAGCCGCTTTTATTTGGGCTGGTCTTTAGCACCCATTTTCATCTAAATCGAAGTCAAACCCCGCCTGTCCGGGTGAGGTGGTAAGAGTTGAAGGAAGTGAGAAGTGTTGCTCATGGGTATAGCCTGCATGGTTAAATCAGGCACCGGCAGTTACAAACAGGGTTTTCACTTCAGCACTCATAAAGTTGCCGGTATTCTAAATATTCGCTTTGAGGGTTCGGGTGCCGCCATTTCCGGCCGGTCTCGATTATCAGGCGCCGGTTAAATCATCAGGGCCAACTGGACTTCTTTATGATTGTGAGAGGCCGTCTGGGCAGCTTTTCTTTTGAAGGTTGATTTGATAGTAAAAGAAAGCACTTCTGCGACGAACGGTCTTATAATAAAATCGTCGGCCTCTGTTTCCAGGTATCTAAAATCTTCGAAGCGTTTTTTGATGTCGGTTATGATGATCAGCGGGATGTCGGTATGTTTATGGATAAGCTGACAGAAGCTTTTAACCTCCCGGCATTTTGAATCAACCAGAATCAAATCGGGAGTGTCATGTATAATCAGTCCGAAGGCTTCTTTTTCATTCGGGGCAGTCATGACCGAGTAGTCTTTTTTCTCAAGAATAGCGGCCATAATTCCGGAATTGGTGCGATTGTTATCAACGATTAAAATCTTCATGCGGCATTCTCCCCGAAGCGATATATTACTGTCAGCATATCTGATAGAATTCACAAACGCGTAACAAAGCCGGATAAGAAATAACAAAAACATAACAAAAGCAGACTGTGAAACCGGGCCGATAGCCGACCGAACAGGCTGTTGATATCGCATTGGATTTTACAAACCCAGGCGCTAAGACTATAATTATTTTCGGTGGTACTGGTTAACCTGAACTTGATGGAATAGATATGACCAAAGGGTGGTAACCGAATTTAACCAACCAAAACAAGGAGGACTTTCAGTGGCGTTTACCGACAAACAGATTACATGTGTGGACTGTGGGAAGGAATTTACTTTCAGCGCGGCAGAGCAGGAGTTTTTCGCGCAGAAAGGTTATACTAATGAACCGAAGCGTTGTTTAGCCTGCCGGCAGGCCAGAAAAGCCGAAAAAGGCGGCAGTTCTCGTCCTATGCAGAAATATCCTGCGGTGTGTGCTCAGTGCGGCAAGGAAACCGAAGTACCCTTTGAACCCAGACAGGGCAGACCGGTTTATTGCAGCAATTGTTACAGCCAGATGAAACAGAACCAGGGCTAATCAGACCGATATACAATAAAGTAAAAAGGGCCAGGGGTGTTAACTCCTGGCCTGCTTTTGGTACAGTATTTGTAAATAACCCCTTATCTCAAACTTTTAGAGAGAAAAGATTGGGAAGGGGATTTTATGTGTTAGACGGATGTTTTAGTGTATGAACTACCGGAATGATTTAAGAAATATCGCTATTATCGCTCATGTCGACCATGGCAAGACTACTCTGGTTGACGGACTGTTGAAACAGTCCAAGGTGTTTAGAGACAACCAGCAGGTGGGCGAGTTGATCATGGACCGTAACGCTCTGGAACGTGAACGGGGTATTACGATTCTGGCTAAAAATACCGCCGTAATCTATAAAGATGTCAAAATCAATATCATCGATACCCCCGGACATGCTGATTTCGGCGGAGAAGTCGAAAGGGTAATCAATATGGCGGACGGCTGCCTGCTGCTGATTGATGCCGCCGACGGCCCGATGCCGCAGACCAGGGTGGTGCTGCGCAAGGCTCTGGAGAAAAATATCAAGCCTATCGTGGTGATAAACAAAGTCGACCGCCAAAACGCGCGGGTGCCCGAGGTCGTTAACCTGGTCCAGGACCTGTTCCTGGAACTGGCGGTTGATGAGAAACAGCTTGATTTTCCGGTGATCTATTGCAGTGCGCGGGAAGGCTGGGCAACCCTGGATCTCAACCAAAAGGGTAGCGACCTGATTCCCCTTTTTGAGACTATTTTATCTGAAATACCGCCTCCTGCTATTGAGGAAGGCCCTTTCCAGATGCTGGTTTCCAACCTGGATTATGATACCCATAAAGGTAAAATTGCCATCGGGCGCATCTGGCGCGGCAAAGTGTCCCCGCATGACAGCCTGGTGGTGATCGGCTCCGACGGTAAGGCTGAACCGTTCGAAGTAGGACAGGTCTTCACGCATTTCGGCCTGAAGAGAGAAGAGGTTCCCGAGGCTTCGGCCGGCGATATTATCGCTATTACCGGTATGGACAGGACCAGCATTGGAGATACCCTTGCCGATCCTGAACATCCCGAAGCCCTGCCTCGCATTGAAATCAGCGAGCCTACTGTCAAGATGACCTTTGGAGTGAATACCTCGCCTTTTTCCGGCAGAGAAGGAAAATACAGTACGACCCGGCAGTTAAGAGACCGCCTGTACCGGGAACTGGAGACCAATTTGAGTCTGAGGGTGGAGGATACCGATAGTGCCGATACCTTTCTGGTTTCGGGCCGCGGAGAATTGCATCTCTCTGTGATGATTGAGACCATGCGACGTGAAGGGTATGAGTTCGAGGTATCCAAACCGGAAGCGATCTTAAAAGAAATTGACGGCCAGTTGATGGAACCGGTGGAATCTCTTACTCTGGATATCAGGGAAGAGTATATCGGGCAGATAACCGAACTTTTGAGCAACCGGCAAGCCCAGATGACCAATATGTTTAATGACGGCAAGGGCAATGTCAGGATGGAATTCCGTATCCCCACCAAAGGCCTGATAGGTTTTCGCAGTTCTTTCCTGACCGCCACCAAGGGTGAGGGTGTAATGAACAGCCTCTTCATCGGCTTCCAGCCCTGGGTAGGCGATATCAGTAATACCCGTGCCGTCAGCGTGCTGGTAGCTTCCGAAACAGGCGAAGCCGTGACTTACGGTTTGAACAATGCCCAGGAAAGGGGCCTGACCTTCGTTGAGCCTGGTACACCGGTCTATGAAGGTATGATTATCGGTCAGACCAACCGTCCGCGGGATGTGGCTGTCAATGTTTGTAAGAGTAAAAAGCTGACCAATATCCGTTCGTCTACCTCGGATATCGCTATTAAATTGACTCCGCCGATAAAGATGAGCCTGGAGCAGTCTATCGACTTTATCAACAAGGACGAACTGGTGGAGATCACGCCTCACAATATTCGTCTACGCAAGAAGATATTGAAAGAAACGATGCGCTTGAGGGCTTACGCCGCTGAGCATGACGAAGAGTAAACGAAACAGTTTTATTTTTGAGCTGAGACGTTGAGCCGGACAAATTTTTCGAAGTAGCGTCCGTCGGGCTGTTTGGCCTCGGCCAGTACCTTCTCAACTACTAAATCTCTGAAGAAGGTACGTCCAGGAGGCTGTAAAACTTGTTTGAACGGCACCAGACAGGGCTGGTCAAGCCAGGCGGTCATAGCGGCTGCATCTGGGAAATAACGGTCGGCGTTACCGGTCCAGACCCGGCTGTTTTTAAACGGGGTGCTGTGCAGTAAAGCGGCATATTCTTCAGCATCAGGCATAAACCAGGGCCAGGCAAAGTTCTCAAAATAGCGGCGGTACTGGGGTATCTGCATATACTCCCGGACTACTTTGATAAAAGTGGGACAATTGCCACTTCCCGCAAAACTGAAGCGGACCCTGCCGTCCGGTTTGAGGGCTTTATAGACCGCTTCCAGTAAAAGGCGATGGTCTTTGACCCAGTGCAAAGAAGCATTGGAGAAAACCAGATCGAACTCAGCGGTGAAGTCGAGAGCCTGGATATCTTTCAACTCGAAAACCAGATTATCCCGCTGATTTTTCAGGGCGGAATCAAGCATACCGCGAGAGGCGTCGACTCCTACTACCGCACCTTTGGGGAGACTATCGGCCAGAACGGCTGTTAAAACTCCGTCGCCGCAGCCCAGGTCCAGTACTCGCTCGTGACCTTCGAGACCCAGCTCTGCGATTAACTGAACCCCCCACTCTTTCTGATGGGTAGAAGCCTGCTTATATTGTTCCCCGTTGAATTCATGCGGCATAACTACGCCCTCGCTTTTATTTAATACGGTCTGCCAGTCCGGATTCAGCCAGAGCCTCTTCCGAGAGGTAGATCAGCCTGTTTTCATTCAATTTGACTATATTATGCTTGACCAGGTATTGAAAAGCCGCCGGTTTATAATCCCTGAACAGCTTTAACTGCATTCCACCCGGATTTATCCCCACGTCTTCTGCGTAAACGGCCGTGGACTCCGAAAACGCCTCTCTATATTTCAGAGCCGCCAGTATATCCCGGGTGGCTTTTTTCATCAGGTAAGTGGAAATCCAATAGCCGAAAATCACCAGTGCGACGAGTATCAGGATGAAGATGAATGTAGCCAGAGTAGAAGTGCTCATTCCATCTCTCCTTGATTTTTTTACTCGAAAGTTTCCAGCAAGGAAAAACCGCTAGCCTTATCATAAAGACGCTGGGCTTTGACGTCAACGAGTTCATAAATAATCGCTTCACCCACCAGCCAGGTTTCTACTCCGGGCCGCAGACAACCGGTGGTGGTTTTGCCGGAGCGGCCCAGGGCAGCATGCAGGTGCAGGGTAGGCTTGCCGTCCGGTCCAGGTGCCAGAATACCCACGCCAACCACTTCATGCGCACCATCCAGCGGGACCAGCATGGGTTCCGGCGGCATGACGTCGGAATAGCGAGGACCTACCACGACCTGTCCTTTGCCGATGCCGCCCACCAGTACGATTTGTCCGTGCGTGAGACCTTTTTGCAGAGCAAATTCCTCTATACAGGCCGGCAGTCGATCGCCGTCTTCCAGCCTGATGACAAACACCCGGCCTATTTTACCCTCTGTGTATTGCATTGGCGGTTTCCCCCTTTAAACAATCAAAAATTTGCCGTCCCGGTACATCAATTCTCCGTCTACCGTGACTTTACCGCCCCGGCGCATATCGCAAATCATATCCCAGTGTATGGCCGATTCGTTTTTTCCGCCGGTTTCAGGATAGCTGGCGCCCAGGGCCATATGGAAGCTGCCGTTGATCTTCTCATCGAAAAGTATCTGACGGGTAAAGCGGTTGATGCCGACGCTGGTGCCGAAGGCGAATTCTCCAACTCGGCGGGCGCCTTCATCGGTGTCCAGGGTTTTCAGCAGGAACTCTTCGTTTTTCTCAGCTGTGGCTTTGACCACTTTGCCGTTTTCAAACCAGAGGCGGATGCCGGAGACCTCTTTGCCGTTTTCGATGCAAGGATAGGAAAAGAGGACATGACCGTTGATGCTGTCTTCGACCGGCCCGGTGAACACTTCGCCGTCAGGCATGTTCTCATGACCGTCACAGTTGATAAAAGTGCGTCCCTCCACGCTTAGAGTCAGGTCGGTTTCGGGTGCGGTTACATGAATTTGCTTTTTCCCTTTAAGCCAGTCGACTATTTTTTGCTGCCAGGCTGAAAATTTTTTCCAGTAACCGATGGGATCGTTGATGTCCCCCAGGCAGGCCTGATAGACAAAATCTGCATATTCCGCCAATCCCATGTCGGAGTCCTGGGCATAGGCGTTGGTGGGATAGAGGGCATATGTCCAGCGTAATTCACCCCGGGCAGCCCTTTCCAGGTAAGTCTTCATAATGCCGGCGCGGGCCTGCTGACGCATAACGATTTTGGCAGGGTCTACATTAGAGAGTTCCTTGGTATTGGTTTCTGCGCCGAGTACGATACGGACATCGTAAGTCTCCATCATCAATTTGGTCAAGGGAG
>DAOUFH010000216.1:0-1923 GCA_034429955.1 Dehalococcoidales bacterium | reverse complement strand
CGCTACCGAACAGGTCTCGGCCTCCGCTCAGGAAATGAGCGCACAGGTCGAGGAAATCGTGGCCTCCGCCCAGACTCTTAAGGAAATGGCCGCCTCTCTGGAAAATTCAGTCGCTATGTTCATAGTAGCAAACGAATCCGCTTCAGAGGATAAAACAGACGACGCTACTGCTCTATCAGCGGCCCAGCCGGAGGAACCGTCTAAAGAGTATCAGACTATCGACGAACCGCTGGCAGAACTACAGGCTCAAACAGAGGAGTTGGAAGCCTTCCGGGATGAGAATGACGATAATGCCCCAATTTAATAATGGAATTATCCGGTAATTTGCGGCCGGATATTTGAAAATAATTTACCAGAATAAGGAGTCGTTTAATGGCAGAAAAAACAGTCATAGCAGAAAAACAACTGGTTGTATTCAACCTGGCAGAAGAATCCTATGCAGTAGACATCAACATGGTCAGGGAAATCATCCAGTTGCAGCCGGTAACCCGTGTACCGGGAACACCCGTTTCGGTGGAAGGGGTGATCAACCTGCGCGGTTCGGTTATTCCGATAGTGGACCTGCGCAAACGTTTTCAGTTGCCCCCCATCGGCAAAACCAAGGATACCCGTATTGTAGTGGTTAACTGTAAAGGCACCGAAGTCGGCGTGGTAGTCGATTCTGTAGCCGAAGTTCTCAGAATTCCGGTCGATTCGATCGAGACCGCTTCCAGTGTCTTCACCGATGAACATCTGGAACATCTGATGGGCATCGTCAAACTGTCCGGACGGCTGGTTATCCTGCTGGATATGGACCAGGTCCTCTCCAAACAGGAAATCGCCGCTATCAATTCAACGGAATTGAAGAAAAAAATGCAAAAAGCCAATTCTGAAAAGCAGCCTGTTAATAACTAGCCCTATTAATCCTGAAGCTCCTGGCTAACAAAGCGCTTCAGGCATTCTTTAATTTCAGTTACAGGTTTTATATCGGCAACATTATCTAATATCTGGGGGAAAGGGAAACATATGAAATTGACGATTGGTAAAAAATTAATCAGTAGTTTTTTAATTGTAATTGTATTTATCCTCGGCCTGTCCGCTTTCAGTTACTACAGTCTGACTATAATGAACAAAAGTTCTCAGAACATTAATACTATCTCCAATGAGAATTTGCTCTGGGAACAAATCGAAGCTTATGCCGCAACTCAATACGGCGCTTATCTGGGCTATATCGCCAACTCCAGTGAATCCAACATGAGCCTGGCTAATGCCCAGGATGTCAAGATTCAAAAGTCTCTGGAGTCTTTGAAAGCCATCGTTCCAGCCGACAGGATGGACTCCGTCAACCAGGTCGAAGAACTCAGTCTGACGGTATCCAGCGCGGGTAAAAATATCGCTAACGCCCTGCTCGCTGAGGACATTTCCGGTTATCTGCGCTATAAAGGTGAATGGGATACCAATTATACCAAAATGACCAATCTTATCCAGAAAGCTATTGAAAGCGCCAAAGCTGAAACCGAGGTGCAGTTAGCCAATTCTGCCGATACTCTGAACAGATGTATCATGCTGATTGCCATCATTTGTGCCGTGGTTATCATCTTTTCACTGGTTATTGCCACTATCGTATCCCGCAATATTTCAGGCGGTATCAACAAAGTCAAATCGGCTTTACAGAAATTGGCTAACGGCGACCTTACCTATAAAGTCAATATCAAGTCCGGTGATGAAGTAGGTCAAATGGCCAATTCCTATAATGAGATGCAGACCCAGTTGATCAACCTGGTATCTCAGCTTCAATATAATTCCAACCAGCTCAGCAACGCCAGCGACCAGCTGTCTACCGCAGCCAAACAGTCTTCCGAGTCTACTCAGCAGGTCGCTACCTCTGCTCAGCAGATGGCCAAGGGCGCTCAGGAACAGTCCTCTAACGCCCAGGAGACCGCC
>DAOUFH010000215.1:0-6122 GCA_034429955.1 Dehalococcoidales bacterium | reverse complement strand
CGTTATTTACCAGGATATCCGGACTACCCGGGCCGGCCACGGTCTGTGCCACCGCTGTTTTGATCTGCTCTTCCGAACTGATGTCGCAGGCAATAAAGTCAACCCTGTAACCGCCGGCCCTCAATGCGGCGGCTGCGCTCTGCACTTTTTCGGCATTCGCATCCACAATCATCACCGCCGCACCGGCCTCAGCCAAACGCAGCGCTGTCGCGTATCCGATGCCTGAAGCTCCGCCTGTCACCAGGGCACAATGCCGGCTTAAGTCTGTTAATTCTTTAAGAGGAGGGGCTTTTGCCATTCGGTCTGACCTTGATTTCAGAATTATACCTAGCGAAGCTAGGTATTAGTGATTTAGCCAATCTTAAAACACACCTTCACTCACTGTCAAGTCACTTCCGCCACCGGTTGTAGCGGCTTATTTGCCCTGCCTGAATTTTTATCGTCAAAATATTAGGCACCACCTGAAAATGACCAAGTAGCAGAATTTTACACCTTATACGTATACCGGCGGCAGTGTCTGCTATAATGCTCTTATAAGTATAAAATCGTGGGGTTTTGACTCCGTATTGCTTTTTGCATTTTAATGTTCTTTAATAAGGTAGTATAATAATTATACAAATTAATCAGGTGAGGTTCTATGGCGGATAAGATAAAAATCATTGTTGTCGATGATGAAGCCATTATCAGAGATTCCTTGCATGACTGGTTAACCGATGAAGGCCACGAAGTCTTCACAGCCGGCAGCGGCGCCGAAGCACTGGAACTTATCCGCACCGAAAATCCTGATGTCGCCATTATCGATATGGTCCTGCCCGGCGAAGACGGACTGGAAGTGATGAAACAGGCCCGCAGCCTTATCCCCAATCTGCCCGTTATCATCATGACCGCCTTCAGCAGCATTCACACCGCCATCAACGCCATCAAGGACGGCGCCTTCGACTACATCGAAAAACCTTTCTCACCTGAAACCCTGGAACAGCTCATCGGCAAGATGACCAAACGCTCCAACCAGACCGAAGAGCAGCTTTCCGTGCGCCAGAAAATGGAAGAGAAGTACTCTTTTGAAAATATCGTGGCTAAAAGCCCCCGCATGCAGAAAATCGTAGAGATGATCAAGGTGGTGGCTAAAAGCTCCGCGCCCGTTTCTATCTTCGGTGAAAGCGGCACCGGCAAGGAACTGGTAGCCCGCGCCATTCATAACCAGAGCTTCCGCAAGAACAAGCCCTTCGTGGTAGTCAGCTGCGCGGCTGTACCCGAAACCCTTATCGAAAGCGAGATGTTCGGACATGAGAGCGGCGCCTTCGCGGGCGCCCTGACCCAGCGCAAAGGCAAATTCGAACAGGCCAACGGCGGCACGCTTTTCCTGGATGAGGTCGGCAAGCTGGACTCGAACTTCCAGGTCCATCTGCTGCGCACACTGGAGCAAAAAGCCTTCACCCGGGTGGGCGGGACCGAGCAGATCAAGTCCGATGTCCGCCTGATATCCTCAACCAATATCGATATGAAGCAGTCGATCGAATCGGGACAGTTCCGTGAGGACCTCTACTACCGTCTCAGCGTGGTCAGCATAGAGCTGCCGCCTTTAAGAGAGCGCAAGGAAGACATCCCCATTCTGGCCGAGCTTTTCCTGCTGAAGTTCAATGAAGAGAACGGCCGCAAGGTAGCCGGGTTCTCCGCGGATGCCAATGATTTCCTGATGCATTATGAATGGCCCGGCAATATCCGCGAGTTGGAAAACGCCGTGGAACGGGCCGTGATATTATCCAAAGGTGACTATATCGATGTGGCGGAACTCTCGCCCCAGAACTCCTATACCCAGCAGCGCTCGCCTTCCGGCAAGACCATGCGTGAAATCGAGAAAAATCACATCTACAACGTGCTGATAGAAGCCGGCGGCAACTGCAGTGAGGCTGCCCGTCTGCTGGGCATCTCACGCATGACCCTCTATAACAAGATTAAAGCCTACGGCCTGAACATCAACAAGATCACTACCGGGGGATAGGCTGGCGCCGGGGAGAGGGTGAGGATTTAGTTTTTCGTGATTCGTTGTTCGTTTTTAGTTGCGGGTAAAGGGGAGATTGTTAGCTGGTAGATTAATAGATATTTAGACTATTAGCTGTTAGACATCAGGAGAGAAGGTGAGTTTTTCGTGATTCGTTATTCGTGTTTAGTTTCAGGAGATTCTTAGCGTTTAGACACTTCGCGCCTGGAATTTACGGCGAATTTATTATTTCGAATTTTGTATTTATTCGTTTATTGGTATTTATTGGTGGCATTGGTATTTATTGGTAGTATTTGTAGTATTGGTATTTATTTAGTACCCTTTCCCCGAAACTGACAGCTATCCGCTACTTGACCAAAAACCGCAGTATCAGCGCCACCGCCACGGCGATTATACCCACCGCCAGGCAGATAAAGCCGCCGATGCGCAGAGCAGCCGGTTCGGGATGCCGTGTATCGCGTTCCACATACTCTCTGACATCGAAACGGGTCACCAGCGAATCATACCAGGAACCTTCTTCCTTGTTGCCCAGGAAAAAGACCACGATTCCCAGAACCAGGAAAAATATGCCGATGCCTATTACTACCCAGAACTCTTGGCCAGACACAATACACCCCCTGCTCTTGCGAGCGTCTCGACTTTTAATATAGAAGTTTTTGATTCAAAATACAATACTGAATAAGTATGGGGTATAATATTATCGATGCCGTCTGACGACGGACTGGCCGGCTCCCCTGTGGAGCCGATGGAGGAAATACTTGTCTACCGGTGAAATCCTGGGCCTTGTGGCCGGCTTCCTGACCACTTTCAGCATCGTTCCGCAAATCATCAAAGTCTTTAAAAACAGGAGTTCCAGGGATATCAGTCTGATATTCACCATGATGTTCGTAGCCGGGGGCGTATTATGGCTTGCTTACGGTCTGGTAGACGGTCTGCTGCCCGTGATCGTCTGGAACGCCCTGGGCGTCACCTTCAACCTGATACTGCTGATAGCCAAAGTATGGTATATGCGGCTGGAGAAGAAGACGGGTTAGAGGGGAAAGGGTGAGTATTTAGTATTTCGTGATTCGTTGTTCGTGTTTAGTTGCGGGTAAAGGTGAGCTGATTAGCTTGTAGATCAATAGATATTTAGACTAATAGCTGTTAGACACTCTACCCCACCTTTCCCTTTAGCAAAGGGAAGATACAGAAAGGATTTGGCCTTCTCTCAAAACTGACAACCCCGTTGTCATCCTGAGGCCTCATACGGGGTGGCCGAAGGATCCGGGGCAGTGGGGTTCATTAAACTGACGGCTGACGGCTATTCTATAATATCGCTTCAGAAGTGAAAGGCCTTCGCGCCGGCGCTATTTTTTAATTTCGGTCATTAGCATTTATTCGTTTATTGGTATTTATTGGTAGTATTGGTAGTATTTGTAGTATTTGTAGTATTGGTGGCATTGGTGGCATTGGTATTTATTTAGTACCCCTTTCCCCGAAACGGCTGAATAAGCCTCTCTTTACCACCAAAAAAGGCGGCTTGCCTAGCCGCCTTTTTACTTATAACCTGGAACCTGAAACTTAAAACTCTCTTTTTACGCTGTCTTCTCTTTTCTCTTCTTCCTGGCAGCCGCCGCGTCCGCCTTGGCCTTATCGAAATCTTCCTGGGTCAGAGGTTCGCAGGACTTGATCTCGCTGTCCTTCACTTTCAGGGTGAAAAGCGCCTTGCATTTCCAGCATCTGAAAGGCCCCTGGAAAACGTTCTTGGCAATAAAAAAACTGCTCTCGGTATTGCAGGCAGAACACTTCACAGTAACTTGCATAAGGTTAACACTCCCCTAAAATAATATTTCCTATTAATCCTATCTTCAGGCGGCAGTTTTGTCAATTTAGCTTTTAGACATCAGGAGAGAAGGTGAGTTTTTCGTGATTCGTTGTTCGTTTTTAGTTGCGGGTAAAGGTGGAGATTGTTAGCTGTTAGACTATTAGCTTGTAGATTAATAGATATTTAGACTGATAGCTGTTAGACATCAGGAGAGAAGGTGAGTTTTTCGTTATTCGTTATTCGTGTTTAGTTTCAGGTAAAGGGGGAGATTGTTAGCTGTTAGATTAATAGATATTTAGATTGATAGGTTAGACACTTTACTCCACCTTTCCCTTTAGCAAAGGGAAGATACAGAAAGGATTTGGCCTTCTCTAAAAACTGACAACCCCGTTGTCATCCTGAGGCCTCATACGGGGTGGCCGAAGGATCCGGGGCAGTGGGGTTCATTAAACTGACGGCTGAAAGCTATTCTATCAAATCGCTTCAGGAGTGAAAGATGTTCGCTCTGACGAGGGTGGCCCAAATCTTGATGAACCCCGGTTTCCTATTGATTTATTGGTACTTATTGGTGGCATTTGTAGTATTGGTATTTATTTAGTACCCCTTTCCCCGAAGCTGATAGCTATTAATCATTGCATCAGGTGCTCCACCAGCACCTTCACCCCTATCGCGATAAGTATAAGTCCGCCCGCGATCTTGGCCCGCTGTCCCAGCAGGTGTCCGGCCTGGCGGCCGATATAGAAGCCCAGGACCGTCATCAGGAAGGCCACCACCCCGATTATCACGATCGCCAGCCAGATGTTGATCTTCAGGAAGGCATAGCTCAGGCCCACTGCCAGCGAGTCGATGCTGGTAGCGAAGGCCATGCTGAGCAGCAGCAAACCGCGGGTTATATCGGCGCCTTTACCGCCCTCGTCCTTCTCATGGAAAGCCTCCCACAGCATCCGGCCGCCGATGATCAGCAGCAGCCCGAAGATCACCCAGTGGTCGTATCTCTCGATAAGACTGACCACCGCCCGGCCGGCCAGAAAGCCGATCAGCGGCATCAGGGCCTGGGCCAGTCCGAAAGCGCCGGCGGTACGCAGCACCTGGACAGGTCTCAGCTTTTTCAGCGCCACCGCGCCTCCCAGGGCCACCGCAAAGCAGTCCGCCGAAAGGCTTAAAGCGATCAATAGCTGCGATAAAATACCGGTTTCAGACATAGTTTTACCATTATAACATGAACGCTTTACACCGGCTTAATTCCCTTTTTATGAGGGTGGAAGACAGACCTGGTACTCGATAGTTATAACCTGTATCTTGTTTTTGGTGTACTATTTATAAATTAAAATATATTTTGTATTCAGTGCTTAATACTTAGTTCACAAAGTGTTAAAATTAAGTAATTTATACACCTTGTTCACAATTCATGTACTGAACGATTTTTCTGGAATTAACATAAACGACCTTATAGGTCGCAGTATTCTGTTAATATAAAATAATTATTGTTTCCGCCAGTCGGACGGAAGGATGGGATATAATAAGAGGTTTTGATGTCAGTTACCTAATTATCTTTTGAGAGATTGATTGATGAATAGAGAAAGAAACCGCAGCATCCGTTTGTCGCAGATTCAGTATTTCTTACATAGAAATCCTGCCGGGTTGACCACCCGTGAGCTTGCTGCGATGTGCAATACCGGCGTTCGTAATATCCAGCGCGATTTGCTAATCCTGCAGGCCGACATGCATGTTCCCATCATATCAAAAGCGAACCACCGTTACGGCATAAAGAAAGATTATCTTCTTCCGCCTGTGGCCTACACGCTTAATGAAACCCTGGCACTTTTTCTTTCCGCACGGTTAATGGTCCGCCAGACGGACCGGGACAATCCTCATATCCGCTCCGCTTTGCAGAAATTGATCAGCCTGATGCCCCCACCTCTGGCTGCCCAGCTGAACCGCAGTATCACAGCTCTATCCCACAAGCCTGCCGATTCCGCAGAGGTGGATGTCTTTGAGAAAGCGGCCCTGGCCTGGTGCACCCAGCGGCGTCTGCGGATTATCTATAGCTCTATGCGCCGGCAACGCACTGAAACATGGATAGTCTCGCCTTATTGTATAGAAATGACCGGCGTCGGTTATTCCGTCTATCTGGTCGGTTATGCTGAAAACGCAGAAATCCAGAAGCTGGAAACCTTTAAACTCAACCGGATCAAAGAAGCTGAAATTCTTGATGAGACTTTCGAGATACCTCCCGACCTGGATATCAATCAACGGCTGGTCTCCAGTTGGGGCATTATCTGCGGGGAAGATACTCCGGTTAAAATCAAGTTTTCA
>DAOUFH010000214.1:0-5916 GCA_034429955.1 Dehalococcoidales bacterium | reverse complement strand
CCCCCAGAGAACTGTAAAGTCCCGCAAAGGAGGGCATCACGAAGGTGACCATCACTCCGACCACCACCACCGCTACGATTAAAGCTATGACCGGATAAGTCATGGCATTCTTGATGCTCTTTTTGGAGTTATTCTGTTTTTCCATATGCTCGGCGGTTTGTTTTAAAACGCCTTCCAGCCCGCCGGTCTGTTCGCCTACCTTGAGCGACTGGCACTGGATAGGTGGAAAGATCTTGGGATGCTTGCCCAGTGCGCTTGAAAGCTGGTTGCCGGCGCGCACCTCGGCGATGATATCACCCAGCACCCGTTTGAAGACCCGGTTGTCGGACTGGCTTTCCAGCAGTTCCAGCGCCGAGACGACGTTTAATCCGGAATCTATCAGGAGTGCCATCTGGCGGTAGAACAGTATGATGTTGGCCGGCTTGATGGGATTGAGCCGCATCATCAGGCGGTCCAGGGTAGGGAAGCTCACCATCTCATGCAGATTGATGAGCTGGTAACCGGCATAGCTCAGCAGACTGGCAGCCTGTTCTTCGTTTTTGGCTTCCAGCTTGCCTTTGACTATCTCTTTCTGTTCGTTATAGGCGACGTAAGTATAGACCATATAGTTTTTCCGTAAGACAGGTAAGTTATTAGTTTTTTGTAATGAGTTTCAAGTGAGGGCACCAACCTGTTAAAATTCCTATTTTCCTGAAACCAATAACGAATTACTCTCTTATTCTCCTATTCCGACGCATAAGCCGTGCGTAAGATTTCCGAGGGGGTAGTCTGGTTGGCTTTGACTTTCATCATGCCGTCTTTCAACAGGGTGACCATGCCCTGTTTGAGCGCCGCGTTGCGCAGTTCGGCGGTCGAGGCGCCTTTGACTACCATCATCCTCAGTTCATCATTCATGTGCATTATTTCAAAGATACCCATACGTCCCATATAGCCGGTCTGAGCGCAGTTCTGACAACCGGCGCCGTACAGGAATTCAGTGCGTTCATCTTTGGCTTCGCGGGTGTAAATCATCTGTTCCAGCAGCGAGACTTTAACCGGCCGGGCGCATTCGGGACAGATTCTTCTGACCATACGCTGGGCCACGATGCCGGCCAGCGAGGAAGCCACCAGGAACGGTTCGATGCCCAGGTCCAGCAGACGGAAGACCACCCCGGTGGCATCATTGGCATGGATGGAGGAAAGCACCAGGTGTCCGGTCAGAGCCGACTGCACGGCGATGTTGGCGGTCTCGGCGTCACGGATTTCGCCCACCAGGATAACGTTGGGGTCCAGACGCAGGATAGAACGCAGTCCGCTGGCGAAGGTCATGCCGGCACGGGCATTGACCTGGATCTGGTTGATATTTTTAAAACGGTATTCCACCGGGTCTTCGATAGTGATGATGTTGCGTCCTACGGAGTCTAGACAATTGATGGAGGCATACAGGGTAGTGGTCTTGCCGGCGCCGGTGGGGCCGCTGACCAGTATCATGCCGTAGGGAGTTTTGAGCAATTGTTCGTAGGTGGTCAGGGCTTCATTGGTAAAGCCCAGTTCCGGCAGAGTCATGGTGGCCTTGGCTTTATACAGCAGACGCATAGCCGCCATCTCTCCGTAAACTGTCGGCGTGGTGCCTACGCGGATATCGATACTGCGGCCTTTGGCTTCTACCGAGAACTGGCCGTCCTGCGGGCGGTGCCGGTCGGCGATATTCATATTGGCCAGTACCTTGATGCGTGATATCAGCGGTACACAGGTGGCCTGGGGCAGCGAGAGGGCGTCGTGCAGTGTGCCGTCAATTCTGTAGCGTACCCTCAGTTTGTCCTCCTGGGGTTGTAAATGAATATCGCTGGCGCGGGCCTTGACCGCTTCATCGATTATAAGAATAAGGGCCTGGGCGACCGGGGCCTCATTGACCGTGGTCAATTTGATCTGGCTGGGTTCGGTCGGCTCATTTATGGAGATATGGGAGACCTGTTTTTCGATTTCATCGTAAGAGCGGTAGTTAAAATCGATTGCTTCGATGATTTCAGACTCGGCAGCAGCCTGCGGTTCGATCCGTTTGTGCGCCTGGCTGGCCAGAGCTTCCAGCGCGAAGATATCCGAGGGATTGCTCATGGCCACCGTTAGAGTATTACCCTGGACAGCAATAGGTATAGCCGAGTATTTACGGGCCATATCCTCGGGTATCAGCGCTACAGCTTCGGGCTGCGGCAAATGTTTTCTTAAGTTAACCTGAAAATCAGCCATAACAGATACTAATCCAGATCCTCCGGAATCAAGATGCAAGATTAATGATATCCGCCGGGCTGAACTGCAACAATAGTCCCTTAGTCACAGAGTGTGTGACTTTGGTCATGGGAAGTGTATAGGAATTTAGATTAAATAGCTGTTAAACAGGAGATCAGGAGAGTAATTCGTCTTTCGTTGTTCGTTTTTAGTTTCGGATATGTAGGTGCAGGGCTTGTCCCGCACCGTATAAACTGATGGCTGACAGCTATCAAAATCCCTCTCTAACTCTCCCTTTTTTAAAGGGAGAGGATTCGGAGCCCCTCCCCCTTTAGAAAAGGGGGAAATGAAGGGGGATTTTAACAGCCAGGCTTAATTGAGGCTCGGCATTATGCCGGCTGAAAGCTTATTGGTAGTAGTGATTCCCCCTTTCTCAAAACTGACGGCTGATAGCTGAAAGCTTATCGAGTTATTAGTATTTAGGCCCTCCCCGCTTGACATACCCGCTGAAATGTAATATATATATTACAAATAGTTAGAATCTTATGACATAATGTTAGCTTATTAGTACATGCGGCCCGGGAGGTGATGCAATGAACGACGGCCTGACCATCTTTCTGCCCAATCTCATCCTGCTGGCTATCTTCATCATCTTTCTATGGCGCAGGAGGTCTCTCAAAGGTTTCGACTGGGTAGCGCTCATTACCATCTGCCTGGGTGTCTCGCTGCTGGCCCTTCTGGCTACCCGCATCATTCAAAGCCCGGATACCGATTCCAAACTTCTCAGGATTATACTGTTAATTATCCCTTCAGTCATCTTCATACTGTACTTGCTGTTTATAAGCCGTGTTCTGACTGTTGAGAAAGTGCGCGCCAGGCTGCATTTCGATGAACGCTTGACGGCGGTCAATGCCAAAAGCGCCCGCAAC
The DNA here is from genome assembly GCA_034429955.1 of Dehalococcoidales bacterium. Taxonomy (GTDB): domain Bacteria; phylum Chloroflexota; class Dehalococcoidia; order Dehalococcoidales; family UBA3254; genus DATIKD01. Next base: position 2,782 of record DAOUFH010000214.1, on the reverse strand, counting down.
GCTCTGGTGGCAACCTACCTGAGCGCGGTGTTGAATCTGATTCTGCGTCCTGATGTGACGCGTGAATGGCTGCTGGGCATACTGGTCTTCGGGCTGGTGGTCTACCTGGTATCGCTGTTTATTTACCACAGAAGGGAAATTTTGTAGCTGACAGCTAATGAATACTACCCAAAATACCAATGACACCAATATTACCAATAACTCGATAAGCTTTCAGCCGTCAGCTGTCAGTTTCGGGAATGGGTAAATACTCTCCCTTTTCTAAAGGGAGAGTTAGAGGGATTTTGATAAGGTTAGAATATAAAATTCGCAATATGCAAATAATAAATTCAAAATAATAAATTTTAATGACCAAAAACCAGCATCAGCGCGCTGACGCATTAATCATTAATCTACGGGGTTGGGTGGTGTGAGGTTCTAAAAGCTAACAGCTAGAAATCTATTAGTCCAAAAATCTGACTATGCTTATCAAAACGAGAATAAAGGAACTCAGGGCCAGGCTGAATTTGACTCAGGATGAGCTGGCTGAAAGGGTGGGGGTTACCCGCCAGACCATGCTGTACCTTGAGAAAGGGCGCTACAATCCCTCGCTGGTTCTGGCCCACAAAGTGGCCGCAGTCCTGGAGTCCTCTATCGAGGAGGTTTTCATTATCGCAGAAGAGGATGATTGATTAAAGCGGTCAAGTTATATGTTTCAATTATTTTACTAACCCTGGGAGTTAAGTTATAATTTCGAGAGGCCATAAGGGTGGAAACAAGGTCCACAACATTAAAAAGGAGGCACCATTTTTGGGTAAAATTAGAGTTGCAATAATCGGTGTTGGCAATTGCGCATCTTCTCTGGTACAGGGTGTACATTACTACCGGGATGCCAAAGAAGGAGATATGATCCCCGGCCTGATGCATGTCAATCTGGGCGGCTATCATATCAGTGATATTGAATTTGTAGCTGCGATAGATATCGATAAAAATAAAGTCGGCAAAGACCTGGCAGAGGCTATTTATGCCAAACCCAACAATACTTATAGATTCTGTGATGTGCCTTTAACCGGCGTTAAAGTGGCGCGCGGTATGACTCATGACGGTCTGGGTAAATATCTTTCTCAGGTCATTGAAAAAGCACCCGGCCAGACCGCCAATATCGTTAAATTGTTACAAGATACCAAGACCGATGTGGTACTGAATTACCTGCCGGTAGGCAGTGAATCGGCCACCAAGTGGTATGTTGAGCAGATTCTGCAGGCCGGCTGCGGCATGATAAACTGCATACCGGTCTTCATCGGCAGCCGTCAGGACTGGAGTGCCCGCTTCGCTGATAAAGGTTTGCCCATCATCGGCGATGATATCAAGTCCCAGGTAGGAGCTACCATTGTTCACCGTATTTTGACCAAATTGTTCGTAGATCGCGGAGTTAAACTGGAGAAAACTTACCAGTTGAACTTCGGCGGCAATACCGATTTTCTGAATATGCTGGAGAGAGAAAGACTGGAGTCCAAAAAGATTTCCAAGACCGGCGCGGTGACCTCTCAGCTTCCTTATAAAGTGGCCCCGGAGAATGTGCATGTCGGTCCCAGCGATTATGTACCCTTCCTGCTGGACCGCAAATACTGCCATATCCGTATGGAAGGCCGCACCTTCGGCGATGTGCCCTTGCTGGTTGAAACCAAGCTGGAAGTCTGGGACAGCCCCAACTCAGCCGGTGTGGTAATCGATGCCATCCGGTGTTGCAAACTGGCCCTGAATAACGGTATCGGCGGTGAGTTGACCGGCCCGGCCTCTTATTTCATGAAGACACCTATGTACCAGTATTCCGATGAAGAAGCCCATCGCAAGACTGAGGAATTCATTCAGACCTATGCGTTGAAAGGCGATGCGGCAAAGCTGGAAAGCCCAGCTGCGCCGGCGAAAACGGCCAAAGCTGTTAAAACGGTTAAAAAAAGCAGCGCTGCCAAACCAAGGTCAGCCAGAAAGACAGCTAAATAGCACCAGGCAGACGGCGTCCATAACTAGCACCCTTGGATACAAGGGCAATAAAAGTGGATATTATCTGCCGTTCAGCCAAATTTCTTACTCAACTCTCCCTTTAAAGGGAGAGTTGAGCAGGTTGGATCGTGAGGTCGGGTCATCAACCCGACCCTGTAAAGACTCTTCTCTCGCAACTATATATAGATGTCGGCTGATAACTGACAGCCATATAAGGCAGGGTTGGGCGAATGAAAATAGCGCTGGTTTCGCCATACGATTTTTCTTATCCGGGAGGAGTGTGCAGACATATTGCCAGTCTGGAATATCACTTTACCCGGATGGGTCACGATGTTAGAATCATAGCTCCGGCTTCCAGCCCGGTCACCGGCTATGACGGCCGTTTTATTCCTGTTGGCAAACCCCGCCCCGTCCCGACCAGCGGTTCGGTGGCGCGGATTACTATTTCACTGACTCTGGCCAATAAAGTCAAACATATCCTGGAGACTGAAAAATTCGATGTGGTACATCTGCATGAGCCGCTGGCGCCCATGCTGTGTACCACCTTTTTACGTTTTTCCCGTACCTGCAACATCGGCACCTTCCATGCGGCTGAAGCCAAACCCAGCTACCGCTGGGCCAAACCGCTGATGGTCGGCCGCTTCTTTAAGAAATGGTTCAGAAGGCTGGATGGGCGCATCGCCGTCTCCAAACCGGCCATGGACTTTATCAACAAATATTATCCGTCTACTTATCAAATTATCCCCAACGGCATTGAAGTAGCTGAATATTCACCGGCGGTGTCGCCGCTGCCCCAATA
>DAOUFH010000213.1:0-27889 GCA_034429955.1 Dehalococcoidales bacterium | reverse complement strand
GGCATTTCCAGAATTGAAGGCATTATCGAACTGCAAAGGGGAGAGGTGCTGGTTTTAAAAGTCCCGGATATCCGGAAAGGCGGTTCGCGGAACGTTGATTTAATCCGCCTGAAAGAGCATATCGGCGGCAATTCCAACCTGGGAGCAATCGGCGTAGAAGCGTTTGCCGCCTTGAAACGCCTGGGAATAACTCCCCGCTACTGCTGCGGAGTTAAGGAGGTCTGTTCAGAATTAGCCCGCTACGGGCTTTCTTCTGTGGTAGTTTGCACTGAAAATGAGGCAGCCGGGCTGCTGCAGCTACTGGAAGAGAGAGCGCTGGTTTACCAGTTAATTGAGATGCAACTGAACTAGACCCGGCCGGGAGCCGCTCGTATTTTTTCAGATGAAGCATTAAAAGAGTCGGTTTGCGGTCTGATTTATGTAAATAAAAATGGATTAACTGAAATAATTATTGTTTATAGTCTGGTTCTCAACCGAGAAGACCTAATTTTGAGGTAAAAGGAGAGGCAAATGAGCAAAATTCAGAAAAAGGTCTGGAAAGGCTGTCTGACAGTCTTGCTTCTGATTCTTTTAGTGGTCCCGGCCCAAACAGTATGGGCTGGAGATGGAGATTGGCCGCAGTTTCAGAATGATGCGGCTAATACAGGCAGCACCAATTCAAGCGTGCCGGATACCGCTCAGTTTAAGTGGGTCAGTGAGGATCTGGGTGCCATCCCTTCCTCCGGTGTCGTGGTGGCCAACGGCAAGGTCTTTGTTAACTGCGGGACCACCTTGAAGTGCCTTTCGGCTTCTACCGGTTCGCTTATCTGGAGTGAATCGATCGGTGACAGCAAGGTCTACGGAGCCTGGGGTTCTCCGGCTTACCATAACGGACGGGTGTTTATCGCTACTGATCAAATCTATTGTTTCAGTGAAAACGGCGGGTCTCCTATTTGGGCCTATGATATACCGCATGATGCCTGTGACGGCAGCGTGACGGTTGTCGATGGCTATGTCATTGCCGGAGATTGGGACGGATACCAATACTTTTGTATTAACGCAACCAGCGGTGAACTGGTCTGGTCTTATACAGTTACCGGCACCGCCCAGGGTACGCCGGCTATCGCGGACGGTAAGGTCTACCTGACCAGTTGGGGCTATGTCAGCGGGCACGTATACTGTCTGAATCTCAGCAACGGCGAGAAGAAATGGGAGACTGCCTGGTTACCTGGTGGCGATTTACCGGAATATGATACCTGCGGCTCTCCCTGTGTGGCAGACGGTAAAGTCTTTGTGACTACTTATAATTTCCAGGATGACGGCGAACTGGTGGCCCTGGATGCAGAGACCGGCGCTTTCGTCTGGGACGATACAGCAGGCGGCCGGGTCAGGACTATCCAGCGGTCGGATGCTACACCGGCCTATTATGACGGCAAGATCTATGTTTGCGGCGGCTGTAGGGGTTTTTCCGACATACAGACCTACTGCTTTAATGCCGACGACGGCAGTCCGGTCTGGCAGACGGCCCCCGATGACGGTATCGGCAACTGGACCTGTTCGGTGGCTGTTGCGGACGGCATAGCCTTGGTAGGCAAAGCCGGCGAGGAATTTTTTGATTATGCCGGGCTATATGCCCTGGATGCTTTAAACGGCACAGAAATCTGGCATTACGACCATGGCGGTTCTTCACCCGCGATTGCGGGAGGCTGTGTGTACACCGTGGGCGAAGGCAAGGTCTGGGCCTTCGGTACCCCGGCTGCTGAATATCCGGTCTGGGACGTCAATACAAGCGGTTCTGTCGACAAACAGGATATGGAGCAGGTGGGCAACCGTTTAGGTGAAAGCGGTGAAGCAGGCTGGATAATTGAAGATGTCAATAAGGACGGCCATATCAACGTTCTGGATCTGGTGATTATCGGCAACCATTTTGGAGAGTAACCCTGAATTCATCTTTGCAGGAGATTCTGATTAAAGGAGGTGCGCGTATAAGGATAGCTCAAAATCAATTGATCTTTAACCAGCCGGCCCATTGCTATTTCCAGAAATAATTAAAGAAAGGAGGAACCACAGTGAAAAAGCTGCTTGAAGGTAAAAAATTACCGGGTATTTTATGTACGCTGCTGCTGCTTGGCGCCCTGGTGGCGCCGATGGCAGCAACAACGCCGGTGCTGGCACAGTCCATCAGTGACCAGTATAATACCTCATCCGTAGATGGTTGGTGGGACATTTATACCGATTCCCCGGTGGGACAGGAATTTACGCCGGCACTTGATAACCTGACGAGAGTGGATGTCTACGCCAGGGCAAACTCAAGCTGCACCGTAACTTTGAATGTCAGGGATGCCGCAATCTACGGTACGACACTGACTTCCGCTAATGCGACTGTCAGCAGCGAGAACTGGTATACCTTCGATGTCTCTGATATCAACGTTCAGACAGGATACAAGTACGTCATAGAACTGGTCTACTCGTCGGGTGCGGGGGTATCCTGGGCGTATACGAATAGTAATACTTACGCCGGCGGTGAAGCTATCAATCAAGGCAGCAACCAGTCCGGTTGCGACCTCCGCTTTATAACTTACGGTGAAGCTCCCGGATCGACCTGGAATCTGACGGTCAATGTCAAGCCTGCCGGGGGCGGTTCTGTAACCCTGAACCCACCTGGAGGCACCTATGCGGATAATACGGTCGTCACCCTGACCGCTGCGGCATCGGCAAACTACACCTTTTACCGGTGGAGCGGGGATGCCAGCGGAGACGGAGACAACAATCCGATTCAGATCACCATGAATGCCAATAAAACCGTCAACGCCCACTTTTATCAGGGCACCAGCCCCTTCGCTACCGATGTCGTCAGCTCTTCAGGTCCTTTTGGCAACTCACCCTACAACGATCCTTATGCGCTTCTCGGCAAGCCGAGCACCAAAGGTGCCAACGGGAACTTCCGCATAAAACTGGTAGAACCGGCCTACAGCACAGGAACCGATAAAGAGCAGTTAATTACCACTCTTAATCAGGGTTCATCTATCGTGGTCGAGTTCGACCATGATGTGCTAAATGATGTCGATAATCCTGATGGCATTGATTTCATCGTTTTTGGTAATGCCTTCTTCTCGGGAAACGGCACTGTAAGTGATGCCACCAACATGGAAACCTATATGCTGCGCAACCCTACCAGCTGCTTCTCCGAACCATTGAAGGTGTCTGTCAGTCAGGATGGCACGACCTGGTACCAGTTCACGAATGGCCCTTACGGGGACAGCCTGTTCCCCACCCAGGCCTATCAGTGGGACGCCGTTAACAACCAGTGGACGGACAACGAGATGGACTGGACCAAGCCGGTAAATCCTAACCTTACTGTTTCCAGCTTCAATGGCTTGAGCGCTGAAGCCGCTATTGCACTGTATAATGGTTCGGCCGGCGGAACGGGCTTTGATCTGGCCAACGTCGGCGGCGGACTGGCCTATATCCGCTATATCAAGGTGGAGGGATTATCGGGATATTCCGGAGGTGAGATAGACGGCTTCGCCGATGTTGCTCCCCTCGAAGAATAAAGAACCAACCTGAAAGCTGAATGGGGAATCTTATTCACACCGCCGCCAGGGTACAGAGGCAGCCGGCGGCGGTGTCTCACCGGGATGTGCATAAGAAAGATGGCAATAATCTGCTGGACGTGATACCGGTGTACCGTAATTCGCCTGCCGCCCGGGCCGGATATGCGGGTTAATTATGGATAGGCTGACTCAAGTTTCTTTGACCGGATGCCCGGCCGCAATTATAGCGGTGAATTAAGCAAAGTTTTTTGGTGGTGATAATTTCAGCCTGATACAGGCTGAAACCGACTACATATAGATATGGCAAGAGAGGATAACCATGAAAATAGTGAAGCAAGGACTAATCGGTATAGTGGCGGTGCTGGTTCTCGTAGTCAGCCTGCCGGCTTCGGCGGTCGGTGTCAGCGACTGGCAAAAGACCGGAGAATGGAAAATAAGCAGTTATTACAGTTTTTATGGTTTGTGGGGTACAGCTGCCGATGATGTCTGGTCGGTAGGTCGTTACACAAGGATGTATTACTACCGCGGTGGTGATGCATGGGAATATACAACCATCACTCAAACCAATACCTTTTATGGTATCTGGGGCACTGCCGCCGATAATATTATTACCGTCGGAAGCGGAGGTGCGATTCTCCACTACGATGGTACCGGCTGGAATGCCATGGTCAGCAATTCAACCACAAACCTTCAGGACGTTTGGGGCGCAGCGGCTGACAATGTTTTTGCTGTCGGGATTGAAGGCGCGATTCTCCACTACAACGGTACGGAATGGAGCACTATGTCAAGCGGCGTGGAAACGCAGATTTACAGCGTCTGGGGCACCGCCTCGAATAATGTCTACGCTGTCGGCAACCTAGGCACGATTCTTCACTACGACGGAACGGAATGGAGTAGTGTGGACACCGGAATCCCAAACCTGGGAATGCTGAAGGGCATCTGGGGCACGGCGGCCGACGATATCTTTGTGGTTGGGCAAGCAATAGATCCAGGTATTCCTGTCATCCTTCACTTTGACGGAACGAACTGGACCTCCATGAATCACGACGTAACTGCCAGTGTGCCTTTGGAAGACGTCTGGGGCAGTGCCTTTTACGATGTTTTTGCCGTGGGCTACGGCGGAATGATGCTTCACTATGACGGCTTAAGCTGGAGTACTGTTGACAGCGCTACAACCCAGAACCTATCCGGTGCCTGGGGAGACGGTAACGGCACCGTCTTTGTATGCGGAGACGGTTATATTTACAAATACAACTATACGGTACCGTCCGGCCCCCCGCCGGTTACTGTGGAACTGCGGGTAAGCGGCCTGAGCGGCGACCTTTTTGACGTCAGCGGTTACACCGTACCGGCCGGTGAGGTAACCGAAGATACCTTTACTTTGAATACCCAGACGGTCCTGGGAGCTTTGGTCTATTACTGCCAGCAGAACAGTATAGATATCACGATTCAGCAGAATGGTAATGGACTCTATGTATACCAGATAGGGTCGAACGCAGCTGATGAGAACACCTGGATGTATTACGTTGATGAAACCTCACCCTGGAGCAGTGCCGACCAGTATCAGCTGAGTGAGGGAGCTGAAGTCCACTGGGTCAACTATACACTGGGCCGTTACAACCTCACCCTCACGCTGAATGCCACAGAGATAGCATGCGGGGAGGATATCACCGCCGCAGTCAGTTATACCGATGGTGACGGGACAAGCGTAGCAGTAGAGGGAGCCGGTGTCTACGTCAGCAGTACTACAGATGGAATGGGCTATCCGGAGGAAACGGACGTTACCGCCGGAGAGACCGGAGCGGACGGAGAGCTGACCTTTACCAGGGATGAGGCGGGCACCTACTATCCGTATGCAGTGTGGAATACGAAAAATACGCTTTACCAGTATCCCGTGGTTGAATTCACTTGTGAAGAGGCCGGAGGCGGTAATGCCGTAATGAGCGTGATGCCTGCCACACAGACAGTGGAAGAGGGAGATACGTTCACAGTCACGGTCGATATAAGAACCGACAGTGCGACGCGCGGAGGCCAGTGCAATCTAGGTTATGATCCTGCCCTGGTGAGAGTAACCGGAGTAAGTCAGGGAAGTTTTTATAGCGGTTGGGTGAGTGAGAGTGAAAACCTTTATTGGCACCAGCCGGATATTGATAATGAGGCCGGGCTAGTATCGAACGCCTGTGTGGCGCTATCAGAAGGCAGTCCCGACGGTCCCAGCGGCAGCGGCTGTTTTATAGTAGTGCAGATGACGGCGCTGGAGAGAGGGACATTGGAAATAACCCTGGAAGAGGTGATCGTGGCCGACACCGAGGGTAGAGCAATGTCAGCAACAGTAGAGAACGGTGAAGTAGTGATCAACGAAAGTACAGGAAGTGATCCGCTCAAGCTGGAGTTAGTGCCGGGCTGGAATACCGTAGCCACGCCGATCAGTCTGGAGGACGGCCATAATACCCTGGGAGCCCTGATAGAGGGAGAGGAATATGAGCTGGCCTACAGCTATAATGCCGCAACTCAAATCTGGGAGCTGGTAGACGAGGGATATCAGATTGAGCCCTGTCAGGCCATATTCGTCAAGATGAAGTCGGCGCAAGCAATAAGCCTGGTAGTGAATAGCGAGCTGACATCGCCGCCGAGTGTTAACCTGTCTACGGGTTGGAATCTGGTGAGTCTGGCTTACCTGGAACCCCTGAAAGCCAGTGATGCCCTGGTTACACTAGAAGAGGTACAGAACGGGCAGAGGGGCTACAGCCTGGTGTTAAGCCCGGCGGTAGGGAAGCAGAACGGCTGGGCCTATATCAGGGGTTGGGACATCTCCGATACGGAGGCAGATGGCTGGCTGGAGCCCGGACTGGGTTACTGGGTCTACATGAATAACGGAGGTACACTGGCCGGCTTGACCTCAACGCCGCTACGAGCCAGATAGTCTTTGAAGGCAGAGGAACGCTGGACAACGTTCCTCTGTTAAAGGATGAATACACATGAAAATAAAAACAACAATACTGAGCCTGGTGATCTGTTTAGCGATGTTATGGCCGATACAGATATTTGCCGCGGAGTCGCCTCCTCTGCCGCAGGCTTTTTACGGCAGCGTCACAATCGGCGGAAGTCCGGCTCCAGCCGGAACAACGATCGAAGCGCGGGGCACTAATGTTAGTTTAGAGATTCAAGGTAACCCGGTGATAACTACAGAATCCGGTTACTACGGTAATTCCGTCTCTACCCGCCTGGTGGTACAGGGTAATATAGAGGCGGGAACACTGCTCAGTTTCTATGTAAATGGACGTCAGGCAGAACAGACCGCGGCCTGGACGTCAGGAGAAAATACTCACCTGGACTTATCAGTGAAGGCCTCTGCCTCGCAGGGTGGCATAGGCGGTGGTGGAACAACGACAACTGAACCCGCTGTGACCGCGAATAAAGGGGTTACCAATGTAAGCGGAGCCAGAGATGATAAGGGCCAATTTTTAATGGAAGTCAAAGCGGCTTCTGAAGATAATACGGCCAGCGTCACAGTGCCGGAAGGGGTAACAGGACTGACCGCCGGGGGAGAACCCTTAAGCGAGATCACCTGTGAACCCCTGGAAGAAGATGACGAACCGTCTGCCGGAAGTTTCTCAATTCTGGGCCAGGTCTACGACTTTGGTCCGGACGGGGCTACGTTTGACCAGCCGGTAACTATAACACTGGCCTATGACCCGGACTTGTTGCCGGGAGGCCTGACGGAATCCGACCTGATAATCTCCTGGTATGACGTAGAGAAAGGTGAGTGGGTGGTGCTGGAGACTACGGTAGATCCAGTCAGCCATACGGTCTCAGCCAGTGTGACGCACTTTACCGCTTTTGCGGTAATGACAGCCGGGGAGACGGTGACGCCCTCGGTTCCGTCCGGTCTGGCTGAGTTCCGCATAAGCAACCTCAGTATTAATCCGCTGATAGCAGAGGCCGGGGAGAGGGTGACGATCAGCGCTGAAGTGCGCAATGAGGGCAGCGAGTCCGGAGAGTATTCCGTGGTTTTGAAAATCGACCGGGAAACGGTAGAGACCAGAGTGATCGAACTGGCCGCCGGTGAAGCTCGTACAGTCAGCTTTAGTGTTGTGCAGCAGACAGCGGGCACTTATGAGGTCTCCCTGGCTGAATTATCGGGGTCGTTTGTAGTGAACGCGGAAACAGCCATAAGTCCGGCTCCGAGCGGAGAAGCAGCCTCTCTGGATGAACCGGAACCGGGTAATTTTAAATGGTGGCTGATTGTGCCGATTGCGGCTTTTCTGGTGATTGTGGGACTGATTATCTGGAGAATCCGGGTGAAGAAAGCGGGGGTCTAAAACGTCGAATAAGGACGGAACCAAAATGAACGTGTTAAGAAAATGCTGGCTCGCCGGACGGCGGGTAATCACAACCCGCCAGCCGGGTTTAATAAGAATACTGGCAGTGTCGCTCCTGCTGGTAGTTTCTCTCCCCAACGCTATCCCGGTACCGGCCTTGGCCGGTACCGGGAGCGGTTGGCCCCAATTCCAGGGCGATGCCGTGCGTAGCGGGATTACTGCTGAATCAGCTCCGGTCAATACACCGGCCTTAAGCTGGAGCCGTTATACCTGGAACAGCGGCTCTACCGGGATTGAAACCCCTTCACTCATCGTGGGGGATCTGGTTTATACCCATGCTGGCAACGGTCTGTGGGCTATGCAGGCTGCTACGGGAGAAGTTGTCTGGCAGCAGACAGTCCCCGGTTCCGCCACTCTGCAGACCTCTACTCCGGCATATGGAGAAGGGCGGATTTTCATAGCTACTTACGACGGATACCTCCGGGCTTATAATGCCCTGAATGGCAATCCTGTTTGGGATAGAAAAATCAGCGATGTGCTGCTGCAATGTCCGATTACTTATTTTGAGGGAAGGCTCTATATCGGTCAGGGCGGCGCCGGGGGAGAATCCAACAGCTATTTTTGCCTGGATACAGACGGTAATCCCGTCTGGGAATATCCCTCTCAGACCGTGGGTTACCTGTGGTCCGGAGCTTCGATTGTCGGAGATTTTATCGTTTTTACTAACCATGATGCTATCTTGACCAGTCTCAACCGTCACAATGGAACCAAGATTGACTCACTGGACCTGGATAGCCTGGTATCTTATGCCGGCAAAGCCAGGGCGTCTGTAACCTACCATGACGGCTATATATATACCACGTCGGAATCCGGTCTGAACTCAGGCTATATCTGGAAAATCGGTTTTGATCCGGTAACAGGTCATTTTGACCCGGCTGCCGGTTGGTATAATCCCATCGGTTTCAGCACCTCGACTCCGGTGGTTTATAACGGCCGGGTTTATGTGGGGGAGGGAGAACATGGTCAAGACGGCAGTTTGATTTGCCTGGATGATGTCTCCGGCGAGATTGTCTGGAGTTATGCCGTAGAGGGTGGAGTCAAGTCCTCGCCTGTGCTATCCGTTCGAGATGATGAGGCTTATATTTATTTTAATCTTTCCATGGATGACGGCTATCTTGGCTGTCTGCATGAGGACGGTACCCTGGCCTGGAAGTGGAATCCGGAGAATGACGATGCCTATATCTTGCAGGGTGTAAGCCTGTCCGGCGGACGGATTTATCTGGGTACCTGCAGCGGTTATTTGTACTGCCTGGTGGAAGATAAGGCCTGGGCGCAGTTTCAGAGAGATGCAGCACATTCCGGCCTGACAACGGTATCTGCGCCTGTAGATTTACCTGTATTGGACTGGAGTGCGTTCACTCATTACCGCTCAACCCACGGTATTGATGTGGTGCCGGCAGCCGCGGACGGCAAAATTTTTGTAATCGATGTTGACGGCTATGCCTGGGCCTTCGATGCGAAATCCGGGGCCTCTGTCTGGAGTGTGAAACTGGAAAATGATAACCGCTATAACCTGGCCTCTCCAGTCTGGGCGGACGGCCGGGTCTTCTTTGCTACCGATAAAGGTTATATCTATGCACTTGACGCGGATACGGGTGGGCTACTGTGGAGCGGCAGGTTGACCGCAGGCAGCTATCAGGAAGCTGAATTAAGTACCCAGATCGTCTATGCGGACGGCAGACTTTATGTCGGCAGCTGGGAAGGCAAATATTATTGCCTGGATGCCCAGGGTAATGAAGACCAACCGGACATTGTTTGGACCTATGCACCGCAAGGTAAAAGATACGATTGGTATTCTGCTGCTGCGGTTATCGGCGATTATTGCCTTTTCGGAGATACTGATGGAACGCTAACCTGTTTGAACAAGACCAGCGGCGAATTCGTGTCCAGTCTGAACTTGAATACAGCCTTCAGCGTGACTGGCGGCAGTATCCGGTCGGGCATAAGCTGCAATAGTGAAAAGGACTGCCTGTACTTGACCTCGAAGAACGGTTATCTTTTTGCCCTGGGCTTTGATAAAAGCAACGGCTCTTTGAGTGTTGCTGACGGCTGGTGTTATCGCATAAACACCTATTCTACCAGCACTCCTGTATATTACAGCGGGAAGATATATGTATGCAGCGGAGGTTCCTTTTACGGACAGGAGGGTGGCATCTATTGTCTGAATAATGAAGGCGATCTCCTCTGGCATAACGATATCGCCGGAGACCAATATGGTTCACAGGCTTCTCCGGCGATATCTGTTCAAGGTGACGAAATCTATATTTACGTTACCACAGGGGAGCCCCAGGCGGCCCTGGTCTGCCTGGATGGAGAAGGTACCCAGCTCTGGAGTTATGTTCCTCCCTACACCGAATATACTCTCCAGGGGGCGGCGATTTACGACGGCCGGGTTTACTTTGCTAATGATGCCGGCTATTTGTTCGCCCTGGGGACCGGACAGCCCTGGGATGTGAATGGAGACAGCTTTATCAACAGGCTGGATATGGAGCAGGTGGGCAACCATTTAGGTGAAAGCGGTGAAGCGGGCTGGATAATAGAAGATCTCAATAAGGACGGCAGTATCAACGTTCTGGATCTGGTGATTATCGGCAACCATTTCGGGGGATAATAGTATTCATTTTATATTTGAGGGCGGTCTATCTGCTTCGATCTTATGGAGCGGAGAGACCTTTGTGGTGTTTTGTCGACCCGGGCTGAACCCTGTGCCTGACAACTAATATACGTCAAGGTACCAATATTGATTTCGCTGTATATGGAAAGGAGCAATTTGTCATGGTTATTAAAAAATCGGTCAGTTCAAGATTGTGTAAAGGGTTGCTGGCGTTGGCGCTGGTTGTTAGTCTGCTGCTGGGCGGCAGCCGTCCGGTGCAGGCAGCGGATTACCCCCTGAACAATACAGATCAGCGTATTCAGGCTGCTCTGGCTTATCTGAAGAATCCGGCTTCCGATGCTACCCTGTGGACGGGTGGTGAAAAGACCTGCTACACGATAGTGGCGGTGGCCGCCTGCGGTGACGATCCGCATACATATGTTAAAGATGGTCAGTCTCTGGTAGATATCATCAGAAATCAAGCCGGGGTATATTTACAACCTCAGGCTTCTTTGGCGCATGAATACTATTTACTGGCTATAGCGGCCGCCGGGGAGAACCCCTGGAATTTTAACGGTGTGAATGTAGCCGGTCAACTGCTGGAGATGTTTAATGGCGAACAATTTGGTCAAACCGGTATTATCAACGATGATTTTTGGGCGATCATCGCCCTGGTAGGGGCCGGAGTCAATCCCAATCATACTAAAATACAGGCAGCCAGAAATTTTATCATTACTCATCAAAATGGCGATGGGGGTTGGGGCTGTAATACCGACGGCAGCGGCCTAACCGGCGGCAGCGACCCCTGTGATACTGCCAACGCCGTTATGGCGTTGATTGCCGCCGGAGAAAGCCCGCAATCAGCAGTAATACAACAGGCCTTTACTTATCTCCACAATATGCAAAATGAGGATGGTGGATTTCCTTATTCTGACCAGGCCGGAGCCTCGGATGTGGCCTCGGACGCCAGAGTGATGGCTGCCATCCGGGCCGCCGGGGGGAATCCCACTTCCAGCGAGTGGACCACCTCTACCAGCCAAAATCCTTTTTCTCAGGCCCTCTCTCTGCAGCAGCCCGACGGCGGTTTTGCCTGGCATGCCGGAGAATCGAGCCACGGCTGGATGACTACTTATATTTTGCCGGCCCTGGTCGGCAAATACTGGCCAACTGCCATAGTTACGGATAATCAACCTCCGGTAATCTCTTCCGTTACCCCGGCCGACGGCTCTACCACAACTGCTAAAACTCCGGCTGTAACCGTCAACGTCAGCGATAACTTCAGCGGCCTTGATAATGCTTCCCTGAGCCTTTTATTGGATGGTGCCGATATTACTGCTCAGTCCACGTTCGTTAATGGGGTAGTTAATTATCTGCCTGCCGCCGATCTGGCAGTCGGCACTCATTCACTTCAGTTAACCTTGAGTGACCGGGCCGGCAATGCTACTAATTATGCCTGGAACTTTGTCATACAGGCAGCCTCTTCCGGCGGGTTCCCGGGAGGAGGTTTTGGAGGATTGGCCCCCGGTGACAGCACTGTACCCGAGATAAACAGTTATTATCCTCTGGATGATGAAGTGATTGACAGCCTTAAACCTGAGATAAGCATAGCGTTTTCGGATGCTGCCTCAGAAATTAATACCAGTTCAGTTCAAGTTAAAATCGACGGAGCAGATGTAACCGCAGAGGCAGTGATTACAGACTCTCAGCTTACTTATATCCCGGCTACAGAATTGGCTGCCGGCAGCCATACCATCGTCTTTTCAGTCAGTGACAGCTCCGGCAACAATCTTACCCGAACCTGGAGCTTTACTATCGAACCGCCGGTCATAGAACCAACCGCCACTGTAACGGAAGCCGTTTCCCCGACCCCGGATGTTCCTTCCGGCTCATTAAGCGGACTGGCCTCTATTCTGGATTCCGACGGCAGATTGACCGGAGATTTCCAGGCGGCTTCCGGTGATAACAAATTAGAACTCAGCCTGGCCCCCGGTACACAGGCCAGAGATGCTTTGAATCAACCTCTGGAGGATATCATAATCGATATCCTGGAAAATGTCCCGGCGCCTGAAAGCGGCTGGAGCAGAATCGGCTACGCCTATGAGATCAGTCCTGACGGAGCTACGTTCGACCAGCCGGTACAGATAGTATTCCGTTATACGGAGATAGCCGGTCAGGAGAGCATCCGCTGGGACACCAATGGCGACGGCTCTATAGACCTGCTGGACGGAGAACTGACGACTACTCCTGAAGATTTCTGCATCGCCTGCTGGAATCCCGATACCGGAAAATGGGAATTTCTGGACAGCGTTGTTGACCGTCTGGACAGGACCGTCACCGCTTCAACCACTCATTTTTCACAATATGCTTTGCTGGGGCCGCAAGCTTTACCGCTAAATATCACAGCTATTGCAATCTCACCCGAGAAGATCACCCGGGGTGAAGAGATCAGTATCAGTGTGACGGCGGAGAACCCCGGTCAGGGTCGGGGCACCTATGTGATTCCCTTGAAAATAGACGGGTATCTCGAGGATAGCCGTGAAGTGACGTTGAATCCGGGGGAGAATACGCTGGTCTTTTTACATAACGAACCTTACGCCGGCCGGCATACCCTTGAGATATTGGGTTACTCCGCGGAATTTACAGTGGATTCCGCCGAAGCGAATTCTTCAGACCACTGGTGGGAATCGGTGGATGTCATTTTCTGGGCGTATATCGGCGGCGGAGTGCTTTGTCTGGCCATAATTGTAGTGGTTATAGCGGTAGTCACTACCAGAAAGAAAAAATAGCCCGGGCGATCCGGAAGGGAGGCAAATAGAAAAATGAAGTTGAAATACGGGTTGCCTCTGGGTCTGCTGTTGTGTCTGTTGGTGACTTTGCTGTCGGCTTGCAGGGTGGGTCCGGCGCCTTTGACTCAGGCGGTAAGCGTACCGGTCACTGCTACCAGGGATTTCGGACGTGAGGTCATATTCCAGAGAGAGGCTATTATCGAAAAAAGAATGACGGCCCAGGATGTACTGGCTGAAGTCACGGAAATCCAGATGGACGGCAGCTATATCGTGGAGTTTGAAGGACTGCGGGGTGACGATAAGGTGTACTGGATGTATTATATCAACGGCCTGCTGTCCAAAGTTTTTGCTTCCGGCTATTTAATCCGCCCGGGTGATGTGATGTATTGGGACTATCATCCCTGGGTGGGGTCTTATCACGGCAGCAGTGCCGTCATCGGCAGCTATCCGGAACCTTTGCTGCATGGTTATGACGGGCAGGTCAGGCCGACCGTGGTGGTATATGACAGCAGTTTTAAAGATGAGGCCGACCGGATACTCTCCCTTTTAAAAAGGCTGGGCGTACAAGAGCTGTCTGCTGTAGAAGAAGGGGCTTTGAGTATTTATGAAAAAGGTCACAGCAACTTGATATTAATTGCCGGGACTGAATCACCTCTGATAAAGGAACTGAACGATAAACATGAATCGCTGGGGATGTACGCTCATTTTGAGGACTCCAACCTGGTGGTTACGGACTATAAATTCACCACTCCGGAGGAATACGGACCGGCGACCGGAGTAATCCAGGCCTGCCAGAACCTGTGGAATCCGCTGGGAACAGGATCCTGCCAGAACGTGGTTTTCATGATTACAGGTACGGATATGACCGGTGTTAAGGCGGCCTGCCAGACACTGGTTAAAGCGACGGAGGATATCCTGGTCGGCCATTCTGCGGAAATCGATCACGCTTATGGTGTGATTATCACCGGAGAGGGAAAGATCATTAAAACACCATTATGATAAATTTCCGGTTCCTGGATAAAGATACCGCCGTACATAGGTTAAGCCCCTTTTGCCAGATGGCCTGGGTTATCTCCCTGATGATAGTCTCCCTGTTATTTGAAAGTCCGGTCTATCTGGGTGCTTTATTGGCGGCGACCTTACCGCTGGTGTTTGCCGCAAGAATCTGGCGGCAGTGGTCCAGCCTGGTGTTTTTGGCTGTCGTGGTAGGCTTCGGCATACTGGTGATTAACGCCATTGTAGTCAACCAGGGCAGCACGGTCTTGATAGAGTCTACCTTCTCTATTCCGACCCTGGGAGTTTTAAGGATTACTTTGGAAGCTATCTGTTTTGCCCTGACGATGGCTTTACGCATACTGGTGATTGTTTCGGCCTTTGCGGTCTTCAATTTTACCGTTCATCCGGATGACCAGCTGCTGGCGATGATACAGATTAAGTTCCCGTATAAATCGGTACTGGTGATATCACTGGCTACCCGTTTTGTACCCGCCCTTTTTGAGGACCTGGACCGGTTGACGATGGTGCAGCAAGCCAGAGGCCTGGAAATTCAGCATGGAACGCTCTGGCAGAAAATCAAAAACCGGGCCCTGATACTGGTCCCTCTGCTGGCCAATTCTCTGGACCGTTGTATTCAGATTGCCGAGGCTATGGAGTCACGGGCCTTCGGGCAGGGTAAAAACCGGACTTATTTTAAGCGTTTAAAGGTCACGCTCTTCGATATATTTACCATCTTTTTAGGCTTTCTGCCTTTGATTTGGGGAATAATCATGCTGGTCAATCATTATGGAGCTTATGATGCCTATGCCAACTGGAGGATTGCCGCTCCTGCCACGGTAGAGATCATCGGGCTGGCCGTCTTGCTGGCGGGAGCCGTCTTGCTGACCGTAAGCGGTTTCTTAAAAAGGAGAATCGATCTTGATTAAATACCGGAATTTTACCTTTCGCTATGGCAATGAGGCCTGCCCGGCTCTGAGTAATATTAATGCCAGTATCGAGGCAGGAGAGTTTGTTCTGGTAAGCGGCCCCTCAGGCGGAGGTAAATCCAGCTTTTGCCGCTGTTTGAATGGTTTGATCCCTCATTTTTACGGCGGGCAGGTCTCGGGAGATGTTGATGTCAACGGGCTGAGTATATTGCAGCATTCCACCCGGACATTGGCTGCAACGGTCGGTATGACCTTTCAGGACCCGGAAAATCAGCTGACCGCCATGGATGTCGAAAGAGAAATAGTCTTCGGCATGGAGAACCTGGGTTTTTCCGTTAAATTGATGAGCAAGAGACTGGAAGAGTCGCTGGATTCTCTGGGAATTGCGGAATTAAGACACCGGGTTATCACTGAACTGTCCGGCGGTGAAAAACAAAAGGTGGCTATCGCTGCGGTGCTGGCTCTGCATCCCAGGGTACTGGTGATGGATGAACCCACTTCAGAGCTGGACCCCAAAGGCGCGGAAGACGTCCTTTCAGTGGTACAGAGATTGAACGATGAGTTGGGGCTGACTGTCATCCTGGTGGAACACCGCCTGGAAAGGGTCATCCATATGGTAGACCGTTTGATCTTGATCGAGCATGGCGAGATAACGGCTGACGGTAAACCGCGGGAGGTCTTGAGAGGCCCTGAAATACAGAATAGCGGGGTCGGCATACCGCCCTTGATCAGACTGGCCAATAAACTTGAACAGAGCGGTAAACCGATCAACTCTATGCCCTTGACAGTTAAAGAAGGCCGGGCAGTCTTCGGTCCGCTGTTTCCGTCTCATCTGCCTGCACAAAAAGACCGAACAGTTTCAGCCAGACGGAACGGTGCAGGAGCGGTGGTATTGAATGTCAGTCATGTCTGGTACAGCTATTCCGGCGGCTCCAGGGCCGCTTTGAAGAACATCAGTCTGCAGTTCCATGCCGGGGAGATGACCGCTATCATGGGGCGCAATGCCTCAGGGAAAAGTACGCTGCTCAAGCTGTTCAACGGATTATTGAAACCGGTGCGCGGGGAAGTCACGGTGAGAGACCTGAACACCCGCGACGTCAGAATATCTCAACTGGCGGATAAAGTAGGACTGGTGTTTCAAAATCCGGACGATCATTTATTCGCCGATAGTGTAGAGAACGAAATAGGGCTTACTCCGAAGAACCTGGGCTGGGAACCGGCGCGTATAAAGGAGCGAGTGGAGGAACTGCTGAAGAGATTCGATCTGGAGCGCTACCGTCACCGCTATCCCCGCTATTTAAGCGGGGGTGAGAAACAAAGAGTAGCCCTGGCGGCTACCATTGCGGCTAAACCTCCGATACTGGCGCTGGATGAACCGACACGGGGTATGGACTACCGCTACAAGACCGGTCTGATGCATTTTTTGCTCGATTACTGTGAAGAAGGCCATACCGTGATACTGGTGAGCCATGATGTAGAGACTGTAGCCCGGCATGCCGGCAGGGTGATTTTGATGAGCGAGGGCAGGATTGTCCTGGACGACAGCAAACAGGAAGTGCTGTCCGGGGCTTTGTTGTTTTCGCCGCAGGTCAACCGCCTGGTACAGGCCTTCGGCAACCCCGAAACCTGCGGGGATATTCTGACTGAAGACGAGCTGTTCGAGATATTGAAATGAGAAAAAGCTATATATTCTTGATACTGATAGCAGCCCTGGGCGTGTTGTGCTATCTGGCGCCGTTCCGGTTCAGCGGCACTATTCTGGACCCCAATGGAGGAGTTCTCAACTGGGCGGTCATCTCTCTGTTATTTCTGGCTCTGACACTGGCCGCGATCTTCAGTGAGTTCGACCGCTACGCCGTAAGCGCCAAGCAGATTGCCTTGATTGCCATGTTGGGAACGGTCTCGGCGCTTTCCCGTATTCCTTTCGTCTCTATGATGAATTTTCAGCCGTGTACCTTTTTTATTATCTGTTCAGGTTATGTTTTCGGGCCGATGTCCGGTTTCATGGTCGGAGCGCTTACCGCCATCATTTCCAATATCTTTCTGGGTCAGGGGCCCTGGACTGCGTATCAGATCTTCACCTGGGGGACGGTCGGAGCACTGGCCGGCTGGCTGGGCAAGGTTAAGATTGTCCAAAAAACCTACCGCAGCACGCTGCTGCTAGCCTACGGGGCGCTGGCGGGAATCCTGTATGCCATGGTTATCAACATCTGGTTCTGGGCGATGTATCTTTATCCGCATACCCTGGCAACTTATAAAGGGGCTTTATATACCGCCAGTTTCTGGACGCTGTCCCACTCACTGGCTAATGTGGTCTTTCTGGGTTTGTTTGGCAACAAGGTCATCGATTTGCTCGAACGTTTCAAACTGCGTTTCTTCTGGAAAGAGGAAGGCACTAAAATTCAGGATAAAGCCGCAACTACTCGGAAGTCAGTGTGAATACATAACAGAATGAACTGCAATTAAAAAACACCAGAGAAAAGAGTTACAGGTGCTAAGTTATAGTTGTTAAGTACCGGCCTGAGAAAGCTTTAACTAGCCAGTAAATTCTTTGGCTGACGATCGATAAAGGAAATCCCCCGTCCTTGCGGCATCCGGTTTTGGTACTAAAACCAAAGTCGTATCTTCCCCGATAAAGTCAACGGTGGCAGATTTTACCCTGGCTTCCGTTTAGTAATCGGCCAAGATTCCCCTCTCCTTAAGCTGGGGTAGATAATTCTCGACGGAGGCATCACTCAGAGGATTGCCTTTAATATGAAGTTCCATTTTAAGATTGTACTCTTTGCCTTCAACGTATGTTTTTTGAAAACCTTTTTGTGACATGTCCATCTCGAGTAAGGGAGACAGATCAACAATATCGTTATCCTCAAGTAAGAGGTATTGCAGATTGCTCAGGTTCGATAGCGCACTAATATCGCTGATATGGTTACCGGATAGGTGTAAACTTCTTAACTGGTTGAGCTTTGCCAATAGGGTAATATCTCTGATCTGACAACGTTCCAGACTAATACAGGCCAGCATATATGTTTCCGATAGTTTCGATAGAGGACTGATATCGCTGATCGGATTATCTATAAGCTCAAGGATCATCAGTTTAGTAAGGTCGGAAAGCTGTGGGATTTCGCTTATGCCATTGTTCTGAAGGCGCAGTGAGTACAAACCGGAGGGAAAGGACAGTTGCGAGACATCGCTGATACGCGTATCAGTAATAGAGAGTTCCTGCAATCCAGTCAGGCAGCTCAGGTCCAGGGAAGAAGGGCCGTGAAACAGAAAATTACTCACACTGAGAACCTTCAGATTGGGCAGGACTGATAATGGAGTAAAATTGGTTATCTCACAGGAATTAAAACTAATGCCTTCCAAATCGGTAAGACCGGACAGCGGCGAAAAGTCGGTCAAAAAGACGTTAGTAAAACTCAGTTGACGCAATTTTGACAGGTGTTCCAGGCCCGTCAGGTCTATGGCATCCGCATTCCCATGGACCGACAAATAGGCAATGAGCTCACATTCATCCTGATATATAGGGCCGCCGGTCTTGCCTTTTAATGCCTCCCGTACGGCGATATCCACCACAGGGTCAGCGAACTTAACCTGATTACTCTTGTCCGCCGCGTACACTGCTCCGGAAGTAAGGAGCATCAGTATAGTCAGGGGTATGAGCGCGATGAGTAATTTCTTCTTCAATGGTTGCCCTCCTTGAGGCGTGATTGGCCCCACCGCTGATTTAGTCAGAACCACCAGGCCTTCGATATATTCCTGTGCCAGAGCTAACTCATCCAAGGATAGCCGTAAATCATCTCATAAAAAACGGCCTGAACCACCAAAATCAATGGGTACAACCACTCAGTACTAAAGTCCTATAATTTCCCCCATAAACCAGACGTTTTTTCAATGTTTCTTCAATGTTGGCCTGTTATCGTAAGAATATAGGGCCTGCTCAGTTGTATCCAAAAGCGGTTATTGGGTACATCCCAAAGTTTGGGTAACCCAGGAGGTTTTTAAAAACCTCCTGGGTTACCCACCAAATTATATATTAAAGAGGTAACAATTTGGTTACTGGAATGAGGAAGCATTTACTGATCACCGTGAATATTGTAATTTTGGTCACGGTTGCTTTTTCGTGTGGGTGTCGTATTAATACTTCTTCAACAGGTTGGCAGAAGGCACAGGAAGATAAGGAATGGATAAGCAGACTAAATCAGTTTCTCGATCTATCATATATCGAAAAAGGGGATATTGCTGCTTTTACAGGATTATCTTCAGGGAATCTGAATCCCTCAATATATAGCACCAGTGCTATTACCACAATAATAAAAACAATCGGATTGGAGTTTCAGAACAGCAATCAGATAATAGAATTCTTTGACTCTACCAGAAATCAGAACGGAGCATATTATGATTCTCCCGGTTCTCGTCATCCCCTTATGGACACAAAGCAAGCTATTACAATTTTTCAAAACCTTGACGCAACACCCAAAGAAATTGATCAAACTGTAAATTATTTATTATCGCTGCAATATGATGACGGTACTTTTCTTACAGAACTCGAAACGGGTATATCTGAATGGGAACAAACCAGGTTAAGCCGGATTACATTGGGAACTGCCGAGGTTGTTAGCAGTTTGATAATGTTAGGTCAAAAAGAAAAAATACCCGTTGAAACAATAAACGCCCTGGTTGCAGAAATAGATTCAAATCTTGGAGATACCGGCTTTTTCCCTGATTTTAATGCTAGTAAGGCATGGGAGATAACTGTTGCGATTGAATTGCTGGTGATGGTTGATCCTGCGCTGATTCTTCCTAGAACAAAAGAGTTCATTGTATATCAGTTGAATGGCTTAATGGGGATGATTCCCGATGCATATTTAACATCTTCCCTTGCAAACAGGTTACTGTATATAGGAGATATATTGGAACTGCCTGAAATCAAAGCTGATGACATGATTGACAAATTGCGAGCTTATTTAAAAGATAAAATATTCCCATTGCAGAATTCTAAAGGAGGATTCGGTTTTTCTGAATTAGTTGATCCACTGACAACCAGTGAAGTGATATTATTGTCGGATAAATTGGAAATACAATACCCTAATCTTGAAAAGTTGGTATCGGAACTGGATAGACGTTGGGTAGGCAACGGCTGGGCTATGTTTATTGATGCTCAGATAAACAGCGGATCTTACATTTCTACGTATTATGCACTGGAAATCGCCAGTTTTTCCGGATATGACAGATATAATCCGGAAAAAGTTATACGGTTTTTGAAAGGGGGTTTTTCAAACTATAATGACGGGATTGCAGGCAACGTAAACCTGTATGAATTATACTATGCCGTTAAAGCCATCAATCTGCTAATTGATAAGCTGAATGAAGCAGATATCAATAACATTAAAGGATTATGTCTTAAGTGGTCTGCTGATTTTAAACTAATTTCGAAAGCTAACTCAAGTATGTTTACTTATGTCATCCCTCTCAGTCGAGAGGCTGGATTTGAGTTACCTGAAGACCTCGAAGAGGAGATCATGCGACTTACCCGGGCATATAAAGAAAATTTGATTCAAAAACCAGATACTATATCGCCAAACGAGCTATATTATTTATATGAATCGGTGGAAGAAAAAGACCAGGTTCTTACCAGGGATGAGGTAGCTGAGTATTTACATGAGTCATATGACTATGTCACGGGCGGTTATAACTCAATGGTGTTCGTACCTCAATCGGACAATTCAGTGCCGCAGGCAGAATCCCGTCCTGAGCTTTATCAAACCTGTGTAGCTATAAAACTGCTGGATGCTGCGAATCTAAAAATAACTGATCGAGACAAGACTTATGAATTTGTCATGCAGTGTAAGCATAAATACGGTTTTATGAGGACACCTGATGCCTTTGATTCAAATCTACTGACAATCTATGCAGGAGTAACGATATTAAAATATTTATAAACCGGCGTTTTCTATATGAGGACGGTGTCTGGCAGGCGGTAGACATGAAGAAAAGAGTTATTATCCCATTTTTGATTGTGATTATTGTGGTCTCATTCAGCTTACTTGCGGGGTCCTGTTCAAACAATGCTGAACCCTCGTCCCCTACCCTGCCGCCAAGCAGTGTTGTAGATGAGGCTACGCTTGAGCAGGCACAATCCCAGCTTGAGGAAAAGGGGTGGGTTGCACTGGCTGATAGACACACAACCTCTCAAGTGGTGGATTATAAGGTAGCCTTACCCTCTTATGTCCCCGCAGGTTTCGAACCAGTGCTTACTGCTGGTACCGGTTTGTTTCTGGTACAGATTCCAGGCTTCAGTCTGCCAGCCTCTATGAGGCCGGAAAGTTATCCCACTGTCCAGATTACCTATGCTTTACAGCAGGGCGAACCGTCATTATTGGATCCCTTTTTCATGATTACTCAAACCCCGGATAAGATGGATACCGGAGGGCAAACACTTGAAATCAACGGTCATCAGGGAACGAGAAATTTACTGCCGGGTGGTTCCAACAGAGCAGAGAGGTTAGTAATAACCTGGACTGACGGGAGGTTATATTATACAGTGATGAGTACTCTGGTCAGTCCTCTGGATGAAGACAGCCTGCTCAGAATAGCTGCCTCGATAAAGCAGTAAGGCCATGTCTACGCTGGATACATTCGGCCCAATTCGCAGAATTTCTGGAATGATCCAGCCGTAAAGTTGGAACGACCGTACATCTTCAATATGGACGGAATAGATATGATGACACTTATTTTCAAGGCGATTACTTAGCCCTGGAATTGAACCATGTAAGGAAATGATATGCCGAATATCTTGAAAAATAATAAATTACTGATTCCATATGTAACAGCAGCCGTTATAATATTATTTTCGTTGGTTGTCCCTGTATCCTGCGCCAGCCGTGAAAACACCCAACCCTTATATTGGCAAAAATTACGTGAAGATAAGGGTTGGGTTGACAGTTTAAATCAATACCTGGATCTGGCATATGTTGAGGCTAGCGATATTGCCGCTTTCATATCACCGTCATCTGCGACAGACCTGCAGCCAGCACTGTATAGTACTTATTCTGTATTCAGGATTTTGGAATCAATCGGAGCTGAAATCCTGAATCAGGAGAAGATAATTCAATATATAGATTCTTTGCGGAATCAGAACGGGGCTTATATTGCTTTAACCACTAATCCATATCCGTTGACTGAGGTTAACCAGGCACTTACAGTCTTGATTGGGTTGGGCGGTGAACCACAGTCTGCCGATGTCACTGCGGACTATATTTTATCCTGTCTTTATGAGGATGGAACCTTTCTGACAAATCCCGGAGGAGCAATAACGCTTCCAGAAAAGGACACCTCCCGCAGGATTACACTGGGTACTGCAGCAGCAGTTTATAGCCTTAAAAAGCTGGGACAGACTGACAAAATACCGCAGGCAACCCAAGCTGTCATCAGAGCTGAAATAGACTCGAAATTAGCAGCGGATACCCCTTATCCTGATTTGACTGAAAGCGTTGCTTGGAATATCCTGGCTGCTATTGAAGTACTGGCAAATATTGATCCTCTGCTTGTGACGGAGCATGACCGTGAATTCGTTGTTTTTGCTCTGAACGGACTGCTTGATATTCCTGAAATGGTCGAGTATGTATACCTTTTTCCGGCCAGAGCAAACAGACTTCTGGATATTGCCGAAATCACAGGTTTGTCTGTAACTGATAATACTCTGGACGGTATACGTAATAAGCTGCAAGAAAAAGTATTTCCTCAGCAAAACCATTTTGGAGGATTTGGCCCTGAGACAACAATCGAGCCCCTGATGACATCTGAAAATGTAATTTTATCCCAGCGTCTGGGACTGGATTATCCTGATCTCGCTGTACTTCTGATTGAGATTGAAAAGCATTGGATGGGGAACGGCTGGTCCACCTTTTATGAAAATAAAATAGTCAGTAGCAGTTATATATTCACCCATTACGCACTGGAAATTGCCAGGTTTTCTGGTTTTGACCGTTATGACAGAGAAAAAGTCAGCAGCTATCTGAGAGGGGCTTTTTTGACGAATCAAAATACATCGGATGAAAGCAGCAACCTGCGAGAGCTGTATCATGCTTTAATGGCTTTGAAAGTCCTGAAGGGAGAACTGAATGAAGAAGAGCGCACCGGCGTTCAGGCTCAGGTCTTAAAGTTATCCCGTGATTTCCGCTCTATGTCCGAGTCCGATTATAGTACCTCGTTCACATATACAGCCCGTATTGCTCAAGAAGCCGGATTCACTTTACCGGAAGATATGACTACAGAGATTATTAAACTGGCCGTCTGGTATAAAGATGATCTGCTCAATGACAAAAAAAGTCTCCTTCCTGGCCCGCTGCTGAACCTCTGGGAGGCCGTAGAAGAACCCAATAAGGTTCTGTCGGCAGATGAAGCCAAAAATTATCTGAATCAGCTCTATGATGAGGAAAGCGGTGCTTATTATGCCAGCATAATCGGAAAGACGGAATCAGAATCAAAACAATCCAATTTTGTTTATCATCCAGAGATCAACCAGACATATAATGCGATAGAACTGTTATCCAGGTTGAATCGGGAAATAGCCGATAAAGATAAAACTTATAATTTTGTGATGGGATGTAAAGAGAAATATGGATTTTCCAGAGCTCCGGATCTGCCCGGTATAAACATTGAAGCTATTTATGCGGCAGTAAAGATACTTGAAAAATTATGACCCTCCAAATTGATGAGGACAGAAAAACAGCCCAGAATCAATATTTGGTAGGTATTTTTAACTTGCGGCGGTATAACGCACGGGTGCGTGCAAGGAGTTCGCCAAGTTCAAAAGGTTTAGTCATATATCTGGCTTGTTTTCCCCTGGCGCTGGGTATAGTAGCCCTGGCTATCGGAGTATACCAGCTGGTGAAAACGATAAAAGGAGTCTAATAATATGTCGCCTGTTTTTAAAACACTTACAAATGTTGCGGTTTGGATGCTCTTTGTAACCGGTTGCTGGGTTATCTTGACCTCTTTACCATTTCCGTATCGAGGATATAACAGCAATTGGATGAACCTGGTGGTGGGGGTGGCCGATCTGGTTTTGGCTGTCGTTATAATGAAAATGAAGCAGACAATTGAGATAGAATTGCCGACGTTATTAACAGAAAGAACCGGGGGTATATGTCATGAAAATAACCCGTAAAATTTCATTCTTGATTAATGTTTTTACGATTCCGGCAGTTATCGTGATGTGTGGTTCGGCTATAGCCTGTCAAAAAGCTGAAACACCTTCAGCTATTACCGATAAAATTCAAATATCCGCGGACAATCTTTTAAAAGACCTTAAACCGGGCATGACATTGTATATGCATCACGAAGTATATAGCCGTCATGGTTCAGCTGACTCTGAAATAATGGCGCTGGACTGGTCGGTCCCGGAAGAAACTATCCGGGATATCTGGTTAGGCCCGGTTGATGATGAGGGCTACTTTACTGGTTTTAAGTCCCAAATAAAAGATTTGGATGATAACATATGGCAGGAAACAAATGCGTCCGGTAATACCAAGGTACATCGTGATTCGCGTACCGGAAAAGAAGTGACATCCACTTGGGAGCCTATGTCTGTCACAAATTTCCTGGCTTATGCCGGCAGTTTGCCTTCAAAGCTTCTGGATGAAGAATGGGGTTTGTCTTCAAAAGGGACACGGGATGGTGAAGAAACGGTAATTTTTGAGAAGACTGTAGCTTTCAAATCAGGCTCTGATGGTGACTCCACAATGATTGATATTCCTTACACGAGGGATTTGAGTCCTGTTTCAATATTGACCAGAGTGGAGATCAGACAAGATAATCCCCTGTTACAAATAAGTCAAAATTGGGCTATTGATAATAACGGAAAAGAGACTTTAATTTCACAGGACCGCTGGACACAAGTTGATTTATCTTAATAACCGGATATGCGAACCACCTCCACAAAATAGTGGATGATTTGATGATTAATATACCGAAAGTACTTTGCGAGAGTTGAAATGACCTACTGATTTGGAGGTCTACAAATCGGCTGTGAGCCACGCCTTTACCGAATTCTCTAATGATATGAGAAAAGATACAGAGTGATAGCTGTTTTGGGCTGGAGACAGTAATAAAACTATTGTTTATTCCGCAAATGATCCTGGGAGTGTTGGTCTCACTGGTCTCCTGGGCTTTGGCTGACTCCAAAGGAAATTCAGTGCCGGCGGATATTCCGGGCATGAGTACTTTTGAACCGGGGAATCCGTATTATGAGGGTTTTAGGCGTAGCTGTTTTAACTATAGGCTTGTTACAACGCAGGAACGGGCAAAGCGGTTCGCTTAGCCAGGTGATTGCAGGTGCTTTCCTGTCTTTATTCTATCTGGCACTGGGTGTTAGAGCGGCCATTTTTATGGCCAAAGAGGTCTCACCTTTATATTATCAGCCTACTTTAGTATTGCTCTGGGTGTCCTGATAGTGATGGTCGGAGTCTATCAAATGGCACTGTTTATAAAAAACCGACGTCGGATTATTGGCCGGACATTCTGAGTCAGTCCTTTGGATGGAGATAGCCTGATGCGTATAGCTGAATCTATGAAAGTACCGTAACTTTTGTTCAGACCTCAGTCTGGCGGTACAGCTGTCCCAGGGCACAGAACTTCAAGAATTCGGCTACCTGCTCTTTAATTTGCTGTTCATCCCAGCCCCGGTATTCCGCCATCACCCGGGCTGTGGCTTCGGCAGCGCCCCTGCCCTGGTCGGAGGCGAAGCCCATCTGGCTTCTTCTCAGCATAAAGTCCGACAGCGTTAAAGCCTCCTCGTTTTGGACTGCCCATTTTATCTGTACAGCACAATCCGGGCGGCCCTGTGACACCGGCTGCCAGAGGTGCGGGTCTCCGGCTCCGAATTCCAGCAACTCTTTATATTTCGAGCCGTAGGTGGCGGCCAGGTGTATCACTGTAGCCGGCGGCAGTTTATATTCAGCGGCGGCTTTTTCGGCATTTCTTTTGAGTACGGCCGGGGAACCGGGCAGAGGACTCTGGGCCGTCCGACAGGGAAAGGCCACCCCCAGTTTGCGGCAGGCCAGGTCTATAGTCTCTTCGGCTATGATCCGGTGGGCGGTTATCTTGCCGCCCAGCACACTGATGATATTTTCAGCCCCCCTTTCGGTGTGGTTTATCAATTTGTGTGCTCGCGAGGTTTGGGAGGCTGATTTATTACCCTCAGCCACCAGCGGACGCAGTCCGGCGCTGGTGTAAAAAATATCTTTTCTGCTGAAATCGGGGAAATAACGCGCAGTCTCCTCAATTAAATAAGCTACTTCGTGCTCTGCGGCGGAGACATTTTCGATATCTCCGCTGTAATCGCTGTCGGTGGTGCCTATCAGCGAAAATCCCGACCAGGGAATAACGAAAAACAGACGTCCGTCACTTTTGGCAAAGAGCGTCAGGGCATTCTGGCTTAATTTCCGGCAGACCAGATGAATGCCCTTGGTTCTCCTTAATTTCTCCGGCCTGGTGATATTGAACTGTTGCCAGACCTCATCGGTCCAATGTCCGGCGGCAATGATAATCATTTTACCGCAGGCGTTATAGGTCTGACCGTTCAGTTGATCTTTAAGCGGAATCACGAACAGGCGATTGGGCGTCCTGGTCAGTCCGCTCACTGAGGCGTAATTAAGCAGGCAAGCTTCGTGGTCGGCGGCGTCGATGAGGTTCTCCAGACATAGCCTTTCCATCTGGCTGCAGCGGCTGTCCTGGTAAAGAAAGGCGGCCTGTAATCCGGGGAAATTTTTCAGACAGGGTTCTTTGGCCAGGGCGTCCTGGAGGGATAGTTTTTGACTGTGGGGGGCAGGCTGTCCTTTGGCCATTCTGTCATACAGCCACAATCCTAGCGGCAGGGCCATTTTAAATAAAGGCCTGGTACTGTCTAGAGGGATGATAAATTGCTGGCGCTTGACCAGGTGCGGCGCAGTCAGCAGCAGGGTCTCTCTTTCAATCAGGTCCTGGTGTACCAGTTTGAACTGAAGCGACCCCAGATAGCGCAGTCCGCCGTGTATCAGTCTGGTGGAGCGTGAAGTTGTGCCGGAAGCGAAATCATTTTTTTCAACCAGCAGGGTTTTCAGACCCCGCAGAGAGGCATCTCTGGCTATGCCGCTCCCGATGATGCCGCCTCCGATGATGATGACGTCAAATTTCTCGTTTTGCAGTCTGCTGAAATCTCTTAGCATCTTTGCTATCCCCGTAGTCAATCAATCCGTTATGCACTGCCGGCCCAGTCTCGGGCATGTGCTATGGCCTTTTGCCAGCGCCGGTAGAGAGTTTCTCTTTTATCCTGTGACATGAGCGGCCGGTATATGCGGGCCGGCTGCCATTTACGGGCCAGTTCAGCCTGGTCCTGCCACAGTCCGGTGGCCAGACCGGCCAGATAGGCGGCTCCCAGCGCGGTTGTCTCTGTTACGGCGGCTACTTCCAGTGGAATATTCAGAATATCGGCCTGGAATTGCAGCAGAAAGCGATTGGCTGCACCTCCCCCGTCGACCCGCAGCAGAGGGATATGCAGGCCGGTCTCTTTTTGCATCGTGTCGATGACGTCTCTGACCTGGTAAGCGATGGCTTCCAGGGTGGCGCGGACGATGTGCTCCCGGCTGCTGCCGCGAGTCAGCCCCAGCAGGGTGCCTCTGGCAAACATGTCCCA
>DAOUFH010000212.1:0-3206 GCA_034429955.1 Dehalococcoidales bacterium | reverse complement strand
ATCTAAACATCTACCAGCTAAAAATCTAATCACGAACAACGAAAGACGACTAACGAATAACTAATATCTACAAATCTAAAAGTCTATCAATCTAACCGCTATTGTAATTGAACCCCGCTGCCCCAGATTCTTCAGCCTCCCCAGTATGAGTCCTCAGAATGACAAGATAGCTACGTCTAAAAATCTATTCATCTAAACATCTACCAGCTAAAAATCTAATCACGAACAACGAAAGACGAATAACTCGTCTAGCATCTAATAGTCTATTAATCTAACAGCTCAGAGTCTAAAAGCTGATGGCTGTAAACTGATAGCGGTGAACTGTTATAATGTAGATAGTAATGGCTATGCAGACGCGAAGGACGATTTTTGGATAACGACCTGACTATTTTCAGCCTGGACTTCGATGCCCTCGAGGCTGTTTACCTCAATAATGACGGCTCCCTGGACTGGAACCTGGTGTTCACTTTGCCCGCCTGGCTGAGGACGTGGTGGCACAGTTTTAACAACGGCGCTACTCTTTTTATCAGGGCAGTGCGGCGCGAGGACCGCCTGATAGGCATCGCTCCCCTGCAGATCCGGGATTCCACGGCTTACATCATCGGCAATGTAGACGTCTGCGACTACCAGGACTGCATCGTCGCCCCCGGCGAGGAAGCGGACTTCTACCAGGCCCTGCTGGACGACCTGTTCGAGCGGGGCATCAACCATCTGCACCTGGAGACCATCCGGCCGGATTCTACAATCGCAATTCATCTGAAATCCCTGGCGGAAGCGCAGGGCTGTCACGTGGAATACCGCCGGAGCGATGTTTCAGCGGATATGCCCTTGCCGGCTGCCTGGGAGGACTACCTGGCAGCTCTGAACGGCAAGCAACGGCATGAGCTGAGGCGCAAGCTGCGTAATCTGCAGGAGGCGGGCGAGGTCCGCTATAGCTGCGCCGAACACAAGGCGGACATCCGATTGGCGGCAGAACGCTTCTTGCAGCTTTTTCCGGAAGCGCGCAACGATAAGGCGGTCTTTATGACGCCTGAAATGGGCCGTTTTTTTCTGGAGCTGACGGAGTCTTTGAGCGAGACCGGCGTGGTGCGCTTCGGCACGCTGGAACTGGACGGCCGCCCGGCGGCCATGGTAATGTATTTTGATTACAGGGGGAATTTCTACCTGTATAACAGCGCTTACGACCCGGCCTACCGCGCCCTGAGCGTGGGAATAGTTTCCAAGGCGGAGTGCATCAGGGACGGTCTGGCGAAGGGCAGAAAGCGCTTTGATTTTTTGAAGGGAGCAGAGACTTACAAGGGCCACCTGGGAGGCAGTCTGATTCCGCTTTACAGCCTGCAGATCGATGCGCCGGGGGCCATTTAACAAGATGTTGAATATAGCGATTTTAAGTGTGCACAGCTCGCCGCTGGGACAGCCCGGAACGGGCGATACGGGCGGTATGAGCATTTACATCCGTGAAGTGACCAGGCAACTGGTCAGGCTGGGGCACCGGGTGGATATCTATACCCGCGTGCAGTCTCCTACCACACCGGAGGTGATTGAGATCGAGCCGGGAGCGCGCCAGATCCACATCCTGGACGGCGAGCCGGCCGATATCGACAAACTGCTGGTGTATAATAATGCGCCGGACTTCGCCTGCCGGACTGAGAGCTTCAGGAAGCAGAACGACCTGCATTATGACGTGATTTTCAGCAATTACTGGATTTCCGGCATCGCCGGAGAGTATCTGCAAATCTGGTGGCAGGTGCCCCAGATAGTGATGTTCCATACGCTGGGGGCCATCAAGAACGCGCTGGGAATCGGCGAAGACGAGCCGGAGCTGAGGATTGAAGAGGAAAGGCAGGTGGCGCTGACCTGCCGGAGGGTTATCGCCGCGACCGAAAATGAAAGGATAGCGCTGTACCGTTTTTACGATGTGCCGCCGGAGAAGGTGAGCGTCATCCCCTGCGGGGTGAACCTGTCTTTGTTCAAACCCGGCTCGCAGGCGGAAGCCCGCCGGGCGCTGGGACTGGGGGATGAGAAAATAATCCTGTTCGTAGGACGCATCGAGCGTTTAAAGGGCATCGACCGGGTGATTCAAAGTCTGCCTTTCCTGTCCGACATCCAGCCGCGCCTTTTGATAGCCGGCGAGGACGGCAACCGGCCGGGCGAGGTGCAGCGCCTGCGCACGCTGGCCGAGAACCTGGGGGTAGCACACAGCGTCACTTTCAGCGGGCTGGTGGACTATAACCGCATGCCGCTGTATTATAATGCGGCCGAGGTCTGCGCTTTCCCCTCATATTATGAAAGCTTCGGGCTGGTGCCTATGGAAGCGCTGGCCTGCGGGACGCCGGTGGTGGCGACGGAGGTAGGCGATTTGAAGCGGATCATCCGTGAGGGCTGCAACGGCTACCTGCTGCCGCATAGCCATCCGCCTCTGCTGGCGGACAGACTGCGGTCGGTGTTGCTGCGCAGCGACGAGCGCCTGCTGGCACCTGAGGAAATCAGGGCCACTGTGGCTAAATACGATTGGAAAAATATCGCGCTGGCGGTGGAAAATGAATGCCTGAAACTGTCAGCCTCCAATACTGCCGGGGGAGTGCTGACTGAGCGGGGATACTTTAAGTAGTAAGTGATAAGTTCCAGGTTTCAGCTTCAAGAGAAGGGGTAATCAATACTACCAATAAATACCAATACTACCAATGCCACAATAAAATTCGAAATACGCAAATAATAAATCCCAAACCCTCGTCAGCGCGAACACCGTAGCTACCTGAAGCGATCTGATAGAATAGCTGACAGCTGTCAGTTCGTTTATTGAACCCCGCAGCCCCGGATCCTTCAGCCTCCCCAGTATGAGGCCTCAGGATGACAGCAAGGCTGTCAGTTTCGAGACAGGTAAATCCTCTCACTTTTAAAAAAGGGAGAGTTAGAGAGGGATTTTGATAAGCGCCGAGTGTCTGAAAGTCGTCGGTTATGGAGAGCAGGCCGAATCCCTTCTGTATCTTCCCTTTGCTAAAGGGAAAGGCAGGAGAGGGAGTAATAGGCAGTTATAAGGTTTTAAGTCTACCCCTCAGCCGGGGTGGGGATGTACGAATCACGACTAACGAAAAACTAAAAGCTAATATCTATAAGTCTAAAAATCTATCAATCTAACCGCTATTGTAATTGAACCCCGCTGCCCCAGATTCTTCGGTCTCCCCGCTATGAGTCCTCAGAATGAC
>DAOUFH010000211.1:0-1628 GCA_034429955.1 Dehalococcoidales bacterium | reverse complement strand
GACATTGTTTACCTGAAGCCGGACGACCAAAAATCCAGACGTACCATTCAGCCCCTCTGGATAGGCGACATGGAGTACCGGGGTGTTAGTTATCTGGGGTTGAAAGCCTTTTGTTTCACCCGGCAAGCCGAGCGGACTTTCCGGGTAGACCGTATACTGGAGATTTCAGGGGAATCCTGCCGTCAGACGGAATAAAAAGGTCTCCGGGACATACTGTCCGCGGAGACCTGACTAACCACTAAACTAACTCAGATTATTCGGCGATATCACCCAGAGTAAAGTCCTGTCCCTGCGGTATAACTACCACTTTAATATCCTCTCCCAAACGGTCGATCAGGATGTACTGCAGTACTTCAGGAGTCAAGCTGTCTCTGATGGCATTGTTGGCAGATACCTGCGCTTCAGTCACAATCGTGATAGCCTGTGCTTCGCCCTGGGCAGCAGCGATATTGGCCGCCGCCTCACCCTTGGCCTTCTGCTCGGCCTGGCGGGCTTCGACCTCGACCTGCTTCAAAGTATTTTCAGCTTCCAGGACTTTCTGTACAGCCACCACTTTAGCTTCAATAGCCTTGGTGAATTCTTCCGAAAACTCGAAATTGGTAATAGCGACCGATTCCGCAATAATACCCCGTTCGGCAAGTCGCTGGGTTAAAATCTCGGTGATTTCCTGTTTAACCGCACTGCGTTTTAAAATCATATCCTCGGCATTATATTCGGCTGAGATGGCTTTAACAGTCTCCTGCACGATAGGATGAGCGATTTTATCGATATAGTCGGTACCGATGGTGCGGTAAATATTGCCGACCTCTTCCGGTTTGACTTTATAATTGACCGCCACGGTGGTCTCGACATCCTGCAGGTCTTTGCTGGCGGATTGAGCTTTGGCTTCGAATAACTGGGTTTTGACGCTCATACGTTCGACACTGTCGATAACGGGCACCTTCAGATTCAAACCTTCATCCAGGACTCCCACCACTTTACCGAAACGCAGCAGGACGCCCCGTTCACCGGCCGGAACAGTGACAAAAGACCCCACGGCAAGGCCCAAAATCACGATAAACAGCGGCAGGAAGGCCCAGTATAAATATAATTTATTCTTGGCGCGCTTCTCTCCCGGATATTTTCGATTGTCGCTGGTGCCCCACAAAACCAGCAACACCAGAATACCGATAAGACCCAGAACAACCAGGGGAATAGTCATATTAACTCCTTTCGGCGCCGGTCCCAAGCCGCGCACCTAATAATATTACCTTTGCCAGGTTACATCGCCGCATAAAGCGGCGTCGGGCTGCCGCGTGGCAAAAGCGGCATATTCCTTTTTGGCTTTTTTGATAGTGGTAGAGGGCCCGTGCCCGGGATAGACATTAACATTATCAGGCAGTACCAGCAGTTTTTCAGTAATTGATTTGAGGATAGTCTGAAATTCTTCAGGGGTATCAGTATGCCCCGGCCCGCCGGGAAACAGGGTATCGCCGGCAAAGAGGTATTTATCCGTCAGGAAACACATACTGCCGGGTGTATGGCCGGGCGTATGGAGCACTTGCAGGGCGATTTTGCCGATAAAAAGGGTATCTCCGTCATTGATCTCCATATCCGCTTTGATAGGCAGCCAGGGCTGTTTATCGGCT
>DAOUFH010000210.1:0-14348 GCA_034429955.1 Dehalococcoidales bacterium | reverse complement strand
ATCCGCCGGCGGCGCATATTATCCATTTTCAACCTCAGCCGCTGGCCGGTCCTCCGCTAATCCTGTCTATTTTTAAACTGCGGTGACTACCTTTATACTTTCTATCCCGGTTTTTCCCTCAGATTAACACCTGTATTGACAAGTGTGTTACAATATTTCCCTTGTGATGGTAAAAAATGACCTGCGGTACTGGGTTGGCTTTAACATCGTCCCCGGAATAGGCCGGGTCAAATTCTCCCAGTTACAAAGCTATTTCAAAGATCTGGCAGACGCCTGGCAAGCTCCGGCCGCCGAGCTGAAAAAAGCCGGCCTGGATAACGGGACCGTTCAGGCGATGGTTGAACTACGTCCCAAAATCGATCTGGATGCCGAAATGGCAAAGCTGGAAAAGCTGCAAATCAAGGCAATCAGATGTCTGGATACAGAGTACCCTGAGAGCCTTAAAGAGATTTTCGATTATCCTCCTCTGTTGTATATTAAAGGTAGACTGGCCGAAGAGGCAGAACCCTGTCTGGCGGTGGTAGGGACCCGCAGTCCTACAGTCTACGGCCGGCAAGTAGCTGAAATAATGGCCGAAGAACTGGCCCAAAACGGGATTTGCGTGGTCAGC
Organism: Dehalococcoidales bacterium; assembly: GCA_034429955.1. Classification (GTDB taxonomy): domain Bacteria; phylum Chloroflexota; class Dehalococcoidia; order Dehalococcoidales; family UBA3254; genus DATIKD01. Next base: position 13,738 of record DAOUFH010000210.1, on the reverse strand, counting down.
GGACTGGCTCGCGGCATCGATACGGCGGCCCATCGCAGAACACTGGAAAAGGGCGGACGGACACTGGCCGTGCTGGCCGGAGGATTGGACAGCATTTATCCGGCTGAAAATAACCTTTTAGCCAGACGGATTTGCGAAAACGGGGCACTGGTCAGTGAGTATCCCGTCGGCGCCAAACCGCGTCCGGAGAACTTTCCCCGGCGTAACCGCATCATGAGCGGAATGAGCCTGGGAGTACTGGTTATCGAAGCGGATGAAGCCAGCGGGGCAATTATTACCGCCAATATAGCGGCCGAGCAAAACCGCGAGGTTTTTGCCGTGCCCGGCAGCATTTTAAGTCCCAAGAGCCGCGGCACCAATAAACTGATTCAGGACGGAGCCAAACTGGTCAGAAACAGCCGCGATATACTGGAAGAACTGAATATTGCCGTAACCGAACAGCAGATAACCCTGCCTGAAAAAGCTGAAGTATCCGAAACTGAAGACCTGCTGTTGAAACAGTTGAGTTCCGAACCGCTCCATATCGACCTGGTCTGCCGCCGGTGCGGTCTGCCGGCTGCCACCGTCAGCAGCAATCTGGCGCTGCTGGAATTGAAAGGTCTGGTCAGGCAGGTAAATGCTATGAATTTTGTGCTGGCCCGTTAAACAGGCCTAAAAATACCGTCCCTTGAATTATGATATATAAGGAGAAGCAAGCCGATAGCCCGTAATTATCTCGTTATCTGAAAAGGTCCGGATAATAGATTAAGGCTGTAAACTTGTTGTTGCTGATGACCATGAAAGACAAACTCGTTATAGTAGAATCACCCGCCAAAGCCCGTACCCTGGGGAAAATCCTGGGTAAGGGCTACAACCTGAAAGCTTCACTGGGCCATATCCGCGATTTGCCCAAGAGCCAGATAGGAGTAGATATCGAAAACGGCTTCCAGCCCAGGTACGTTATACCTACCGATAAAAAGAAAATCGTCAATGAACTGAAGGCCGCCGTAGCCGATTCCTCGACCGTTTACCTGGCCACCGATCCGGATAGGGAGGGTGAAGCTATCTCCTGGCATCTGGCTGAAGTGATAAACGGTGATAAAAAAGTCAATTACCGCCGGGTGGTCTTCCATGAAATTACTGAGGAAGCCATCCAGGCCGCTTTTAAAAATCCGCGGGAACTGGATGTTCAACTGGTCAATGCCCAGCAGGCCCGCCGTATACTGGACCGTCTGGTGGGTTATAAAATCAGCCCGTTGCTGTGGAGAAAGGTCAAGCGCGGGCTCTCTGCCGGCCGCGTCCAGTCAGTAGCCGTCCGCATAGTGGTCGAAAGAGAAAAAGAGATCCAGAAATTCGTGGCGGTGGAATACTGGAACTTGCAAGCGGAACTGCTGAAAGCCGGAGAGACCTCCAAAAAGGCCGCTTTCAAAGCCGCTCTGGTCGGTCTGGCCGGCGGCAGCAAGCTGGAGCTGCATAATGAAAGCGCAGCTCTGGAGGTTAAAGCTGAACTTGAAAAAGCCGAATACCAGGTAGCTAAAGTAACCAAAAAGAGCGTCTCCAAAGCGCCCGCTCCGCCTTTTATTACCTCTACATTGCAACAGGAAGCCTGGAGACAGCTGCATTATTCAGCCAGCCGCACTATGATGCTGGCCCAGCAGCTTTACGAAGGACTGGCACTGGGCTCCGAAGGTAGCGTCGGCCTGATCACCTATATGCGTACCGATTCAACCCATATCGCCGATTCAGCCCTGGCTGAAACCCGCGATTTTATCGGTGAAAAATACGGCAAGGAATATCTGCCGGAAAAGGCCCGCGTCTTTACCAAGACCGTTAAAGGCGCCCAGGAAGCTCATGAGGCCATCCGGCCCACCCGCATCCATCGCCTGCCGGCGGAAGTTAAACAATATCTGAATGACGCCCAGTTCAAACTATATGATTTAATCTGGAAACGCATGGTAGCCAGCCAGATGGCCAATGCCGTCTATGAAAATATCTCGGTCGATATCGAAGCCAAAACAGTGCCCGCCGCCAAAGTTTATTTATTGCGCAGCGGTTCCTCCAGACTGGACTTCCCCGGCTTCACTACTCTCTATATCGAAGGCCGCGATGAAGATGAAGGGGATGAAGAGAAAGAAAAGACTTTACCCAGCCTGGATAAAGGCCAGTTGCTCAAACTATTGAAACTACTGGCTGAGCAGCGCTTCACCCAGCCTCCGCCGCGCTATACCGAAGCCACTCTGGTCAAAGCCCTGGAACAGAAGGGCATCGGCCGTCCCAGTACTTACGCGCCCATTCTGAGTACCATCCAGGACCGTGAGTACGTAATTAAAGAAAAAGGCTCCTTCAAGCCCACCGAACTGGGTGTGGTGGTCAACGACCTGCTGGTACAGAGCTTTCCCGAACTGATGGATATCGAGTTCACCGCCCGCATGGAAGAAGAGCTGGATGATATCGCCTCCCAGAACAAGGATTGGGGCAAGGTGGTGGCCGAGTTTTATAAACCCATGGAAAAAGACCTGGAAAAAGCGCATGAAACCGTCGAAAGAGTTAAACTGGCAGACGAAATAACCGATGAAAAATGTCCCAAGTGCGGCAAACCGATGGCAGTAAAGAGCGGACGCTTCGGCAAGTTCCTGGCCTGCACCGGCTATCCGGAATGTAAAAGCACCAAACCTTATGTAGTCAAGACCGGAGCCAAATGCCCGGAGTGCGGCAAAGAACTTATCCAGCGCATGGGTAAAAATAAAAAACGCTTCTACGGCTGCTCCGGTTATCCGGACTGCAAATTTGTTACCTTTATGCAGCCCTCTCCCAAACCCTGTCCCAAGTGCGGCGGGCTGATGGAAATACAGCGGAATAAATCACTGAAATGCCGCAAATGCGGTCACAGGGAGAAAGCCGAAGAGGAGAAAACTGAGAACAAGGACTAACCATCTCAAAAAGTATATTCAGTTAGCTGCCGGTCAGCGCTTTTACTTGCAACCGGCAGCTATTTTTTATCTTTTTCTTATCACTACCTTGAAGCCCAGTTTCTCGATTTCAGCCACCACTGCGCCGGCTTCCTTTTCCACATCCAGGTGAATAAAAAGGTCATGCTTGTCGGCCACGGGAAACTCGGAAACAAAAAGATTGAGAATCCCTACTTTAAGCCGGTTGATGACAGAGAGGACTTTTTCGATATCGGGACCTTTGTAGCAATTGACCACAACCAGCCTGGAACCGCTCTGACCGATACCCAGCAAGGGATTTAGAATAGCCATGAAAATATCCTGGGTGGTAGCAATGCCGATTACTCTGCCTGCTTCCGTTACCAGCAGGGAGCCCACTTTCTTGCTTTGGGCCAGAGCAACCGCCTCTTCAATGGTAGTCTCCGGCGGTACGGAGTAGGGGTCTTTATGCATCACATCTTTAACAGTGATGCGGTTAAGCATGTAAACCAGCTCATTGACGCTGAAGGTAGTCAACTGTGACGGTCCCATCTTGTCCAGGTTGTCCTTGGTGACAATGCCTACCAGCTTCATACGGTCGATAACAGGCAGGCGGCGGATATTATGCGCATCCATTATCCGTCTGGCCTCGGCCAGTGAAGTGCTGCTGGGGACCGAGACCACGTTGGTATTCATGATATCGGAAATCAACATAGGCAGAACCCCTCCCTGTTGCTAATCGATAATCATAATAGTAAAACATATACGATAGACGTGCAATAGTTAATATGAATTATTTTTCAGCGGGAGGCAGTCCGGGCGGGCCGTATAGCGAAAGCGGCCAGACAGGCTACCAATTCCAGGCCGGCCGCAATCGAAAAAACCAGGTTATAGTTACCGTTAATCTGAAAACTCAAACCTCCGGCATATGATCCGATCGCCATACCAATCATATGGGTGGCCAGTATGATGCCCAGAATTGTGCCCATGCGGAGGTGTCCGAAAAGGTCGGCGGTCAAACCGGCTACCAGCGGTGAGGTGGTATACCAGCCAAAGCCGAAAAAGGCCATTCCCAGGTACAGCACCGGCAATGAATTCAGACCTGCCAGCAGAGGGACTATGATCAGGAAAAGACCTGAAGCGCGGATAAGATGAGTCAGGGACAGCACTTTATTACGCGCCAGGCGGTCGGATATCACACCGGTTGCCAGTACACCTAGCAGGCTCACTCCACCCTGCACACTCAGGAAAGTGGCCCCTGTGACAGCCGAATAACCCAGGTCGGTAGACATTATCACGATATGGGTAGCCATCAGACCGCAGGTGATGCCGCAAATAATTTGTGTAACGACCAAAAACCAGAATCCTTTATATCGCAAGGCTTCCCCCAGATCGAAATTGGGACTGACGGCGCCGGTAGCGGCGGAGGTGGACACGGTTGATTCAAATTCACCGTCAGTCTGCTGACCTTTGTCTTTGGGCCTGTCTTTCATAAAAAAGAGCAGCGGCAGCATTATTACGGCAACCACTACGGCCCAGAAATAATAGGTCTCTCTCCAACCCCAGCTGATAATCAGAATTTGAGAGAGCGGCGCCAGGGCCAATTGGCCGAGGGGGATACCGGTCGAGTAAAACCCCAGCGCGCGGCCGCGTTTTTTAACGAACCAGTTGTTGATCATCACCTGATTAGCATGAATCGGCTTGAATTCCAGCAACATGCGGCCCAGGTATATCATTCCCAGATTTTTGGCAAAACCGCTGACCACGGAAGCGATGATTTGACTGAAAACCGAGGCCAGCATCATCCTTTTCGGGCCGAAACGGTCGATTACTCTGCCCAGGAAAGGTGAAAGAATGGCGAATACCAGCAAGGTGACTGAGGAGGCTAACGACAGCTGGTCGCGGGTCCAGCCGAATTCATCCAGCAGCGGCTTAAAAAAAATACCCATGGGTGTACCCATCAGCAAAAAGGATATCAACCATGATGCTGCTACGATATACCAGCCAAAGAAAGACTTTTTAGACGGGACAGTTGCGTTCAAAAGGTTGCCCTAGAATATATTAGTTATAATTAGGTTGTTTATTATATTATACATTTGTAGCAGTTAATATAAACCAGGTTTGTGATTGAATTAATCCCCTAAAGAGACCATCTTGCGCTAGACAAAACTATTTGTTACTGTAAATATAGTATACATATCTTGTTGAATAAGACATATGATCAATTCAAATAAAAATAGTAATAATCGAGAATCCAAAACCTTTATGGACAAAATTGCGAGGATATTAGTCAGTTTAAGCGACGGTAAGAACAGTGTTACTGATATAGCGCATCAATGTAATCTAAGTACTTCAGCGACTCACAGATTATTAAATGTTTTAGCCGAGTCTAGTTTCGCTGTACGAGATCCTATCAATCATAAATATTATTTAGGCCCACTCATTAATAATCTTACAATAAAAGGACATACAACACATCAGTACCTATTAACTTCTATTCAACCAGAATTGGAACATTTGCATATGATCACAGAAGAAACTATTGATTTACGATTATTAGTAGGACTAAATATATTGTCAATTTATGAAAATTTAAGCAAGCAAAAATTATTAGTCAGAATATCAGACGAAGATTTTGCGAGTAGATATTCTCTTTTACCTTTTTCAGCTAGCCACATCGTTCTATTATCTCAGTTAGATGAAAAAAAGTTAAAAAGCACTCTAAATCATATAGGTCTTTTATATAATCATGTGTTCGATACGGATTTACTAAATTCACAACTGGAAATGGTAAAAAGAGATGGATATTATATCTCTCATGGAGTAAGAGTCAAAGAAATTCTGGGGATTTCGGCACCAATCTATAATTATACTTTTCCAATTGCGCTGACAATCATGGGACCAGCAGACCGAATGCTAGATAAACTCTCTTTATTAAAAAAAATGATATTAAATGCTTCTACTAAATTAACTACACTTTTAGAACACTTAATGCAGAATCAAGTTGATAATTAAATACTATTTATAAACTCAATTTACCACTCTTCCACTCACTACATATCCCTCAAGCTGTTATTAGTTATTTATAACGTATTAGTAAGTTTTTTTGTTTTTTCATTTATTATCTTGACTATATCTAATAATTCTTTCTTGATATAGGCCATTTTTTCTATCATGCGAATTTCAGGTCCAATCACCGTTAATGACACCGGAAAAATATAATTATTAACAGGCACTGAAATTCCTACAATTCCTGCGGTTCTTGCTCCATGTGATATGAAATAGCCATCCTCCTTTACAGACTTAATCTGTCGCTGTAATCTCTCCATATCAAATAGAGGGTCATAGATGAGCTTAATTTTCTCTAAGGTGTTTTTCAATTTAATTTCATCCAGTTGAGCTAATAAAACTATATGACTGGAAGCTAACGGAATGAAGGAATGCCTTTCCGCATACTTATCATAAGATATTCTTACAACGAGTTTTTGATTACTCAAATTCTCGTATAATGATACTATATGAAAACCTAATAAAAGCCTTAAGTCTATCGTTTCCTGAGATATCTCGGCCAGGTGTTCTAATTCCGGAAGAATAGCTTTAACAAGAAATTGATGTGACGAATTACCTCTGCTTGCAAGTTGATTAATTAGAGGACCTAAATAATAACGATGACTAACAGGATCATAGATAGTTAAACCTGGATCTTTCATAATAGTTAATAATCTATGTGTTGTTGATGTACCAAGCTTACATTGCTTGGCAATCTCAGTTACACTACTTGCTCCTAAACTCAGGCTAGCTAGTATAGAAGCTATTTTACTAATAAATGTTGTTGCTCCATTTTTATTTTCGTCTATATTATTCTTTTTGTTCATATTGATTATCTTAGTTATCCATCCACAAATATTTTATTTTTATTATTAACCCGAAGATGTAGAATACCACGGGTAAACCGGCGGATAAATTCAAGTTGCCCCAAGCGAAACTTGAGTTATAAAATACCACGGACAAGACCGTGGTCATCTACTTAATTATTAATCAGAGAATTTAAATATTCTAAAATAATTATATCATCTTTAGTCTTTTAAGCATTATCTGATACTAGTAGTTTACAGATTTTCGAAATATCATCAACCTCTTCCAGGTGTTCAATCAGGTCCAAAGCTTTTTGAGCATTAATTTGTGATATGTTGCCATAAAAATTAATATTGTTCCAATATTTTTCTATCAATTCTTGATGCGTTAATGGACGATCAGGATATCCTCTCATCGCCGGGTACTGATAACTTGTTTTAATTTCTTTCCTTGTCTTCATTCTCACGATGAGTTCTGAAGCTATATTGTTTTGCTGCGTCAACCTAAAGACGATTTTACCTGCTAATTCAACAACGCTTGGTTCCTTAACTGCTTCTTCTGTATAATATGCCAACTTGACTCCTTTTCTAAAAAGGACACTCGCAACACTATAAGACATATAAAATAGTGCCGCCTGTTGAGAATCTCCTTGTTTAAAGATTTGAGCTCCATAACTATTAAGCTGTATCTGTGGTACTCCTATTATTACGCTTCCAATATCATCTGAATTTATATCATACTCATTTAATATATCTAAACCACAATCAATAAGATTATGATTGGCGTAACATGAAGGATATTTTTTATGCATCCCTTTAACATAGAACTCTTTGCCAAGATCTCTAGACAGGTATTCTGGATGGATCGGCTGGGTCGAATAACATTCAAAATAACCTAAATGTCCAAACAGCGGATCTTTGATGCTGGTGAAACCCTTTTTCGCCATGAGGGCAGCAGTAATTCCATTTCTAGCTGACATCGCTCCAAAAAGCTTGAAGGTTTGCACACCTTCCCATAACGACTGAAATCCACCCGCAACTTGAGTAGAAACAATACCCAGTGCATTTAGCAATTGATTTTCATTTAACCCAAGTAGTCTTGCTGCAACTCCGGCAACCCCGAAAGCGTTAGCAGTTCCAACTGGATCGAAATGGTTTTTAAATCCTATACCTTCCACAAATACTATACGGGCCGCCATATCACCCCCTAAAACTACAGCGCTGATAAGCTCTTTGCCATTAGCTTTGATATGTTCGGCTATCGCTAATGCAGCAGGTACGGTAGAACTTTCTACATGTCCACAAAACATACCTTTATTTTGTCCGAAAGGATAAGGACCAACTGCTTCGTGATCATATGAACGACATTGCAGGCTGTTCATCATGGCTGCGTGCGGTAAGGGAACCTTGTCTCCATGACCAAGTATAGTTGCCTCCCCCTGACCTCCCCATTGCCTTACTAGTTCTAATAACACGTGATTTCCCGAAGCATCTGCTCCACCTACCATAGTTGCTACAAGATCTAGTATCTGATTTTTCGCATCTTGGATTACCTGCGCACTAAAGTCACTGTATCTAACATCTAAAACATTATGAATTAAGTCCAGAGTTATCATACTGCATTCCTTTATTAAAGTATCCCTCGTAATCGAGGATCAAGAGCATCACGCAGTCCATCACCAACCATATTGAAAGCAAAAACCACCAACATAATAGCGACTCCCGGTGCAAACGACAAAATGGGATTTGTCCACAAAAATTCATAACCATCACTTACCATTGCGCCCCAGGCGGCAGTCGGCGGTTCTATTCCTATTCCTAGAAAACTTAGTCCCGCTTCAGCTAGAATAGTCATACCTATCATTGCTGTCACCATTATCAATAAAGCTGGAATACAGTTAGGAAATACATGGATAAACATGATGCGGATATTGCTTACACCCATTGCTCGTTCCGCCATAATATAGTCATTTTCTTTTATACTAAGGACTTGTCCACACATTAGCCTTGCATACCCGGGTATTAAAGCAATACCAAGCGCTATTATCACGTTTACTATACCCCCACCAATCAAAGCAGCAATTAAAAGAGCAAAAATTAACATGGGAAACGCCATAAGGGTATCCATAATCCTCATGATAACTGTATATAGCCATCCACCAAAATACCCCGCAATGAGCCCTGCGGTCATACCTACTAAACCAGCGATGAAAGTAGATAAAACACCTATAATCAAAGATGTACGTGACCCGAATATAATACGACTAAAAGTATCTCTGCCAAAATTGTCAGTGCCGAGTAAATAAGTTGCTGAAGGATTAGCCAGCTTTTGACTCAAGTCTTGAGCAGCAGGGTCATGAGTCGCAATAAATGGAGCAAAGATAGCAATAATGAAAAATATTAATAAAATGATCAACCCGATTTTTACTAAAGGGCGTCCCCAAAATATTCTTAGAAAGCGCTGCAAGGAACTTTTTCGGTACGTCGCTTCATTCTGGCTTAGATCTGCTAATACCATTACACCCTCCTTTAAGAATAGCGGATTCTGGGATCAAGCCAACTATAAGCAAAATCAATCATCAGGTTGATAAAGATAACTGAAGCCGCTATCACCATTATCGCACCCTGTATTAGTGGATAATCCCTGTTAGTAATGCCTGAGACAACTAATCTACCCATACCTGGAATATTGAATACTGTTTCAACTAAAACTGTTCCCCCGATAATGGTACTAAGACCAAGACCGGCCATTGTTATAACTGGCCCAAAGGCGTTTTTAATAGAGTGTCTCATTATAACAGTTCGTTCATTCAGTCCTTTCGACCAAGCAGTTCTAATATAATCCTGCTGAATAATCTCAAGCATACTAGATCTGGTTTGGCGTGCCGACCACGCCATAGTTCCTATAGCCATACAGAAGACAGGCATGATTAATTTTTTAGTGCTTAACACAAAATCGTCAAAGGGTGAAGTATATCCCATTACCGGAAGCCAATTTAAATACACTGCGAATATATAAACAAGTACTACACCCAGCCAAAATATTGGTATTGTTATTCCAATATTAGCTAGTGTTGTAATAAAAGTATCAAGCCAGGTACCTCTTCTCACTGCTGAAATGATTCCCGTTAATATTCCCCCCAATTGACTGACTATAAAAGCCAATAATCCTACATGCAGAGTTATGGGGATTCGATGCACTAGCAAGTTAGTTACCGTATCTCCATAAGCAATCGATGTCCCAAAATCGCCTCTTAATGCATTAGCACACCAGTCAAAATATTGCATAACCACTGGCTTATCTAAGCCATACTGATATCTCAATTCAGCCAGCTGTTCTTCAGAATATGTAGAAATTTGTTCTTTTGACATTAACATCAATAATGGATCACCCGGTAAAAGACGCATTATAAGAAATATCAGGACGGAAACTAAAACAAGTACCAGAACCGCCAATAGCAACCTACGAATAATATATGCCGTCATGATGACTCCCTTCGTTCATTAATACTATTCAAGGCTATTAATATTTTGGCCAATTTTATTTTTAACCTAGCCACATTTAATGTATATATAGATACCCACGGGCAAGCCCGTGACTCCTTAACCCTTAAAAGCTTCGCTTGGGGCAACTTTCATTCAACTACGGGTAAACCCGTAATTTTCTGCCCTGCGGATTTAAAATAAGAATTAGGCGTTATTTTGGCTAAAACTTTAGAATACTTTAGAAACAGTCTTGGTGATTTGTTTTTAACAATATAGTTCTCGATGCTGGCAGATTGACTTAAAGTCAATCTGCCAGCATATCTACGTTTTTAATGCCGCTATTTAGTGCTGACCCCCAATATTTAAGTAGGTATTGCTTGTGATAAGAAACGGGTAGTTGATTCAGATGGTGGTATATATATACTTCTTTTACATACACCAACGTTATAAGATTTTTTAAACCCTAACAATGACTCTGCCATTTTCAAACAAGCCGCAGTTTGATCAACTACTGGTGCGCCCTCTACTGCATAAATTCCTTGTGTTGTAATGAAGGCACTTGTAATTGTACATGAGACAAAAAGTGCCTCAGCTCCATCTTCAATAACGGCTTTAGACATTTCATCGGTAAGCATTTTAATAAGATTGTACTTATCACTCCCAAAAGTCATCTCCATTGCTTTTTTTGCTGTTAGTCCAGGGGGACAACGTACACTGGCAAGTTTTTCTAACAGACCAGCATTTGCAACAACATTTTCTATTGAAGGCTTTGTAAAAGGCTGTAAGTCGATTATTGAAAATTTCGTGCCCAAGGTTGAAGCGTATAGTGCCGTAGCTTCAGTAGGTGCAATTACTGGAATATTCACTATCCCGCGACATTCTTTCAAACCCATGTCAGAAGCACATCCAATTATAAAAGCATCATAACCTTGTTTCTCTGCTTCATACGCTCTCTGTGCCATTTGAACACCATTATAAGATTGATCAAATGTACTAAGACCCATACAAGCCTTCCTCAAGCCTCCAAATTCCAGAACAATATCTGAAGATAAGACTGTATCTGCAATCTTTTTCCACCAATCCCAATATGGAGAAGCTTCAGTTTTCTCTAATCCTGGTTCACAAAATAATATTTTATAACTCATTAAATTCCCACCTTTAACTATATTTCCTGATTTTATCCTTGGTTAATGTATTTGGAAGTAATTCCACCAATTCCTCGGGAGTCCATAGACCTTTTTTCCACAAAGATTGTTCTTTATAAGGGGGATCACGGAAGATACTAACTTCACCTTCTGAAACATAGAATACACAACCATTGACATTGCTAGCTGCATCAGAGGCAAGAAAAACTACTAATGGACTTATCGCTTCAGGAGGGGCCTGTTGAGTCAACTGCTTAATCTTAGTTTCAGCTTGTTCGAGGCCTGCCTGATCTTTTAACATGGAAAACAATTTCTCTGTTATTATCCTTGTAGAAGCTCCTGGCCGGATACAATTAACTGTGACACCTTCGATTTTCGATTTACCCGAACCAGTAACTTCACTGGCTAAGCTTCTTGTTAATCCTACTATGGCTTCTTTGGCCGAGCTGTAATGTGTATTGCGCGGACCAGTATCAGCACCATAATTTTGTGCGATACCGGCAGTTGAGGCCGTGTTAATGATTCTGCCGCCGGAATTTTGTTGATAAAATATCCTCATGGCTTCCCGAGCACAATAAAAATGGCCATATAAATGCGTTTTTAGCATCTTATCGAATTCTTCATCACTTATATCACAAATAAACCTGAATTCCCCAAATATTCCGGCATTGTTAACCAATATATCCAACCTGCCAAAATTATCGATGGCAGTTTTAATAATATTAAAAGCGCCCTCAGGAGTGGCAACTGAATCATAATTAGCGACAGCCTCTCCACCCAGTTGTTTTATTTCAGCCACCACTTTATCAGCCGGACACCTGTCTTCTCCCTCTCCATTCATATCAACACCTGGATCATTTATAACAACTTTTGCTCCTTGAGCTGCCATTGTTAAGGCATGTGCTCGTCCGATACCTCTACCAGAGCCGGTAACCACTGTTACCTTATCCCTTAGAATACTTCCCATTTAATAACCTCCGTTAATAGTAAATTTTTTAATTTTACTTGTTCTACTGACTTAACCAGGCATTTTCTGGATTCCAATACCATATACCAACCCTCCAGTTATCCCAAGCACCCTGAACATTATCGTTAAACGCCCAACCCTCCCCATTTTCTACAATGGGAATGATCATTACATCATCATATATTTGCTTAATTAAGGCTCTCGCTGAATCTGCATCATAATCAGTTGTATGAGCAGCTTTATCCAGAGCATCCAGATAAGCATCAGTACGCTCAATAATCTGATGCTGAGTGTATTCTCCGTTAATATAGTTATAGAAAGTTTGTACGACGTTTGGTGATGACCAGGCAACAGGGTAACAAAGGAAACCGTCCCAGGTTCCTTGTGTAGTTAATTCTGTCATCTTGGCTTCTTCCACCAAATTTATCTTGGCATCTATACCAATTCTGGTAAGCTGCTCAGTTACGGCAACCGCGAAATCCTGAAATAATTTCGTAGCCGATGGAGTGACTGTGGTACTAAATCCACTGGAATAACCAGCTTCTGCTAATAACTGTTTAGCTTTATCTGGATCATATGTCCGCGGAGTGAGAGAGTCATTGTAAGCCAGATTACCCACAGGAGCAGCCTGATAGGCAGCTGACGCATATCCATAGGCCAAAGAGGCTATTGCATCCCTATCCAAAGCGTATGAAACGGCTTCTCTTACAGTTCTATTGGAAAGTGGGGATTCAGTATCTTTACTATCAGGCCAGAGGAAATCCAGGCCTAGTGACCTGTAATTTGTAGTTAGCCCTTCATCTTCAAGATCTTTTAATGTTTTACCGCCGTCAGCCCAAAGTGCATCCGCTTCTCCTGTGAGTAATGCCGAACGTGATGTCATAGCATTCGGAACAACCAGACATACTAACTCATCCACATATGGTTTACCTTCTTGCCAATAGTTTTCATTTTTCTCAAAAACAGCTTTGACATCCTGTTCCATACTTACAAATTTAAATGGTCCTGTACCAACCGGATTTTTTTTAAGCTGTTCTAAGCCCATCCTCTCATATGCTGTAGGAGAGATAATCCAATTAGCACCATAATAAGCAAATGTCGAAAGTGTCCAGCTTTGCCATTGTTTAATATTGACTTTAACTGTGTATTCATCAATAACCTCTACAGATTCCCAACTAAGAGTAGAGGCTCTTTTGGCAGCCATACAAGCCTCATAACTAAATTTAACCGCTTCAGCATTAAACGTTGACCCATCATGGAATTTAACCCCTTTCCTGAGGGTAAGTGTGACTGCTTTCTTGTCGGAATCTACTTCCCAGTTTGTAGCTAAACGAGGTGAGAAACTGCCATCTAAATTTTGTTCCAATAAGACATCATACA
>DAOUFH010000209.1:0-4447 GCA_034429955.1 Dehalococcoidales bacterium | reverse complement strand
GAGGACGGGCTGATAGTCAAACTTAACAGCGGTGATCACGGCACCTATGTCAAAGATATTGAGGCAGTTGCCCGGGATCTGGGGTTTAAAGTTACCGTAGCCGGGGCGGGCACAGCAGAGATAATCAGGCGTTATATTGACGCCCGGCAGCCTGTAATTGTACTTTTGCAGGCCTGGTCGGAACATAAAATGACCGCTGCGGAATGGGCCGCTACCAATCAGCACGGTCATTATGTGGTGGTTATCGGTTACGAGAATGACCGGTTTATTTTTGCCGATCCCTCTTCTTTTCCCCGCTGCTGGCTGACCGAGACGGAGTTTATAGCGCGCTGGCACTTCACCACTCCCGACGGAAAGATCAGCCTGGACCGTTATTATATTGTGCTGCAAGGCCGAGAGCCGGTTGATTTCAAAGGCATGGTACATATGGATTGAAATAATCTACTCAAAGCAAAAAAGGATGTATTATCCGGGAAAAGATCCGTAATACATCCCTTTTTTGTTTTAATTAAGCCACTCTATTTGGACTTTTTAGCTGTTTTGACTGTTTTAACTGTTTTAACAGACCTGGCAGTGGCTGCTTTGACGGCAGTTTTCCTGACGGATTTTTTAGCAGCCGGGGCCTTTTTAGCTTTAAGCTCGGGCGGCTCAGGCGGGAAATAGGGGCGGGTGATTTTCTTTTCCCAATCAGGGGGTATATCCAGCCAGGAATCATCGGGATTCAAACGAAAACAGGCTGCCGGATTGCCATCTTCGGCTTCCAATATACAGCTCAGTTGAGGTGAGATTTGCATATTACCGAAATCCTGCTGGCCGCGGTCGGCCCAGTAGTTGCCGAAAATGACCGGCAGTTTCGAGCCTATAATCTGCCACATATTGAAGTCGATTTGTTTGTTCCCCTTCTGGGAGGCTTCGATTAAAACTGCTTGCTGGGCGAGGAGCACCCGGGCGAATGTGGGATGATTCTTCAGGATTTTTTTCCATTCGGACTCTACTATAGCACCTGCTGACTTGTTCATTGTATCCTCCTTATTTGCGGACTTGAATTAAGCTGGCTGCGGTGTCTATATTTAATTCGCCTCGCGATATTAGTCTTATATGATTAACATTATAGAATAGTATTTTGATTCTGTGCAGTGACTTTACACACTATTCGACTATGAAACAGCTCTATTTAGGGTATGTCAAGCTTAATGGTCTGGTTTATGTTCCGCTCTTAGAACGGATTGCCCGTCCGCTCTGGAAAGGTTCGCCGACCTTTTCACCCAGTGTGAAATAGCCCTGCGAGGTGAAGAAAAAGGGGCTGACTCCAGCCAGGTCTATCCGGCCGTTTTTCAGACAGTCCGGGTTCACCTGTGTTTCGATAATCCGTCCCACAATCAGCTCATGGCTGCCCAGGTTCAATATTTGTACTACCTCACAGCCGTGATTGACCGGACACTCCTCGATAAAAGGAGCGCTATCCAGTCGACCGTAGAACACTTTAAATTTACAGTCCGCTGCCTTATCGGCTCCGGAACCGGAAACGATCCCGCAGTAATCGGTCTCTTCGACCAGTCCGGCGGAGGGTATGTTAACTGAAAAGGTCAGGTTTTGCCGGATGCCTTTCAAAGAATAGCGGTGGTGCTGCAGGGCGATGGTGATGGCGGGAGGTGAAGAAGCGGCTACTCCCGTCCAGGCCACGGTCACAAAATCAGGCCGGCCGTCCACCAGTGTTCCGGCCAGGATAGTGGGGCAACCTGATAAAACCGGTGAAGGTCCTGACTGCTGGTCCCAAATCACTTTCTGCATAATTTACCTCCCTTTTATCATCTATATTCTAGCAAAATATAAGACGGGGAGTTTGTATGTGAAGCAGTCGCCTGGAGGAATGATCCTTAACTATCTGGTGAAACTACCAGGCCTTTATCAGTCCGCAGGGATGGGAGCGGGCAGGATTACGGTATCTCTGACCGGCTCCGGTTCTTTCTCTTCAGCCACCACGTGTTTTAGTGCTTCCAGTCCGACCTCCAGTTGCCGGTCGTCCGGTTCGCGGGTGGTCAGGGACTGCAGCCACATACCGGGCTGCATCAATATCTTGACGACGGGATTGCCGCAGTGCCGGGCAGTGAAGAAGATGAACTCATAACCCAGGGCCGCTATGACGGGTAAAAGCAGGATGCGTGAAGCCACCAGCCAGCCGAAATCAGGCTTGCCGACCAGTGAAAAGACCAGGATTGCGATAATCAGGACTGAGAACAGGAAACTGGTGCCGCAGCGGGGGTTGGCAGTGGAATGCTTGCGGGCATATTCCAGTGTCAGAGGTTCTCCGGCTTCAAAGGTATTGATGGCTTTATGTTCGGCGCCGTGATATTCAAAAGTCCTTCTGATATCTTTCATCAGACTTATCAGAGCCAGATACAGGATGAAAAGTGTGACCCTGATCAGGCCTTCGATCAGGTTGAAGACAAAAGCCGAGACATGCGGTTTGATAGGTATTGAGATTGCCAGCGGCAACAGCATAAAAGCGCCTACTGCGAAAATTAGAGCGGCTATAATAATCGCCCAGGTAGTCCAGCCGCTTAATTTGGTATTTTCTTCTTCCAGCGCCACATTGGCGGAATACATCAAAGTTTGGATACCCAGATAAAGCGACTCTATCATTGCCAGAACGCCGCGAATAAAAGGAATTCTGCGCCATTTGCCGCTGAAGAGGGGCGCCAGTTTTCTGGTCTGGACTCCGATTTGCCCGTTGGGACGGCGGGTAGCGACGGCCAACACATGTTTGCCCCGCATCATCACACCTTCGATAACTGCCTGTCCGCCGTAAAAAGTCTTATTATCAGCCATATTACAATTTTATCGTAATTAAGTCGGAATAGCGAATCCCCTGGTATTTCTGAATACTCCCGCTGCAGCTAATAATTCAATCAGGGAGTGGTATAAAAAAGCGGGCTTGATAGCCCGCTTTTTGCTCTTGCTATTTGTTTAACTTGTAGCGTTGTTTGAATTTTTCCACTCTACCGGCGGTGTCAATCATCTTTCTCTCACCGGTGAAGAAGGGATGACATTTACTGCACAGCTCGACATGCAAAGTCTGTTTGGTTGAACCGATGGTAAAAACATTACCGCAGGAACAGGTCACTTTGGCATCGGAATAAAATTTGGGATGAATTTTCTCTTTCATATTATTGCTCAGCGTAAACGCTGACCTTCCTTCTATCATTTCTGGCCGGTTCGAACTTAACTTTGCCGTCGATTAAAGAATAGATAGTATAATCTTTGCCCAGGCCTACATTGTTGCCGGGATGGATTTTGGTGCCGTGCTGCCGCACGATTATAGTGCCGGCCAGTACCTCTTCTCCATCATATCTTTTAACGCCCAGCCGCTGGCCGGGACTATTGCGTCCGTTAGTAGAGCTTCCGCCGCCCTTTTTATGAGCCACTTGAAATCACCTCTTCTTACTTAGTTTGCCCCGGGAATTACGATGTCATCTATGGTCAAGCGGGTATATTTCTGACGATGACCGGTCTTTTTGGTGTAATGATCCTTGTGCTTGTATCTCAACACGATGATTTTTTTGCCCTTGACCAGTCCTTTGGCAGTGGCCATGACCTTGGCGCCCTCGATGGTCGGGGTGCCGACGGTAATCTTGCTTTCGTCAGAAATCAGCAGAACCTTATCCAGCTCTACTTTATCCCCTTCGGCTTTCTCCAGTAAATCTACATCTACGGTCTTGCCGGGAGCGACTTTATATTGTTTTCCACCGGTTTCAATTATAGCGTAAATGGCACACCTCCAATAACACAACAACCATTTATTGTAACAGATATATGCAGCACATTGCAATTATCCGTTTAAGGCTGGCTTACGGCCACCGAAAGCTAAACTGCACTTTTGACTGCTGATAGCTGTTAAAGGCAAATTGTTGAGGCAACATTACGAATTTTATAATAAAAAGCGCTCTGCTGCAAGCAGAGCGCCTGGGATTTACCGGTCGGTGTTAGTTCTTATCTTTGCTCTCTTTGATCAGCAGGATAGGCAGATTGCCCTCTCTGAGAACTTTCTCAGCCACGCTGCCGAAGGCCCAGCGGGCAATTGAAGAGCGGCCGCGAGTGGCCATTACCACCATATCGAAATCGCCCTTTTTCTCCATTTCCAGGATTTCAAAGGCAGGGTCGACACCCAGACGGCTGACATGGTCTATTTTAACGCCGCTGTCTTTCAATTCGTCTTCGACTTTCTGCAAATATTCCACGGCAGCTTTTTCACTGGCCTTATCGACCGAGTCCCAGTTGACACCGATACCGGAACCGGCGATATACAGGTTCTGAGCATAGGCGGTCTGGGCTATGGTAAACAGGGTGATATCGGCCTGTAATTTTTTGGCCAGAGTAACGGCATACGGCAGGGAGGCCTTGCTTGAATCGGAACTGTCCAGCGGGGCCAGTATCCGGTTAATATCGG
>DAOUFH010000208.1:0-1900 GCA_034429955.1 Dehalococcoidales bacterium | reverse complement strand
CATCTCTGATATCAAAGCAAGCTGCCAGCCGGAAGATAAACTGACTCTAGTACATCAGAACCAAAGAAACGGTAGACCTATTTGCATGGTCGGCGATGGCATCAATGACGCACCTGCGCTAAAAACGGCCCAGGTTGGGATAGCCATGGGCGGCATCGGCAGTGACATTGCTATCGAAGCCGCAGATATCACTTTAGTAAGAGACGATATCAAGGAAATCCCGCACCTGCTCAAGCTGTCCCAAAAAGTTATGCGGACTATTAATATCAACCTGGCGGCTTCCATGCTGCTTAACTTCGCAGCCATTGCACTGGCTATTCAAGGTATACTCAATCCTGTGGTGGGTGCCCTGGTTCACAATATCGGGTCGGTTGCGGTAATATTAAATTCAGCTCTGTTATTGAAATGGAAAGCTTCTTGAGTCTATTCACCGTTAGATTCTTAAGTTATAATCTCCCCTGAGCGTAACAGATTACGGAAAAGCTGCAATCGCTAAAAGCCGCCGGGAAACCGTTAAAAAAATCTGTTTTAACCTATTGACTTATTATGTAAATGTATTACAATAGAGGCATATTCATCTAAAATCGCTTAATATCTATATCAATCATCAAACGAGGAATAATCTCATGATACGCACATGGGTTAGAACTATAGGTATCGGTCTAATTTTATTACCTGAACCGGTTTCCACAGCTGTGGGTATCGGTGTTTTTTGTGCTTCATTTGCCATTCCCAAAGAAGACACTTTGAAGAAATTCAATAACCTGGATACACTGGCCAAACGCTCAATTCAAACTCCCGAGCCGGTAACCGGTTTTCGCCGCTATTTACTGCCTGAACCGACCCAGGTCAAACATGCCAGAAAAGATCCGAAGCTGGAAATGCAAAAACTGGCTGTAGAAAAATCCGAGATTATTGCGGTCAACCCGCATTTTCAAGCCTGGTATGAGTCACATAAAGAAACCGAGCAAGTAACCTATCACCCGCTTAAAAACCGTGATCGTCAGCCGGCCAGATCAAAATCAGAACCTTTACCCGATATCGCTAAAAGCGAACGGCAGAACAAACCTGTCAAGCTACCAAAAGAGCAGGCCGTTTTACCGGCTGCCGGTTCCAAGACCGCATTTAATCATGATAAACATTATCCTATGGCTAATCCCGCTCTGGCGCTTTATCCCAAATTCAAGAATTTAACATAGTCCAGGACTGGCATAATCTGTAAATTGACAGCAACGTATATAAAAACAGGATGAGCGACTATAATCGTTCATCCTGTTTTTTATATCTAAAAGAGCCTCCTGCATTCCTCAATCAGTGAAGCCTGAATTTTTATTATAATGTAGTTGGATTATGGAATAAGCATTAAGGAGAAAACATCATGCCCGGTAAAAAAATGGTTAAAGCTGATGAACTGGATGCCATGCTCGACCTTATGAAAATCCCGAAAGGTAAAGCCCGTACTGCCGCCAAATCATACTGTACGGCTAAGATAAACAGCACTGAAGGACAATGTCTCCCTTCCGATGAACTAAACCTGCTGGTCAGAGGCTATTATGACGGCTACGCCGAGAGTCTGCGAGGCGGTTAGAGCGGATTATTAATTAATGTTTTACCAAATCAGGAATACGGATTCATCTTCTTAAGCATACAGATGCCACAGTTATGTCAATCTGATACCCTGCCAGCGGATTGTTTAAGCGAATCCTCAGATTCAATTGATTCATCCGGAAGACGACGGTCTAACTCCGGTTTTTCAGGCTGGCAGCGATCTCCCCTGCCCAGGCTTCGACCAGGTCCCAGCGGCGAAAATCGCTTTTTGTCAATTTGAAATTTTTCATCATCCAGCGCTCCAGGAAATTCATCTTGCTGAAATCGACAGCCCCGTGAAATACCGTCACGC
>DAOUFH010000207.1:0-2865 GCA_034429955.1 Dehalococcoidales bacterium | reverse complement strand
TTTAATGATAAATACCGGCCCGGCCCGGCCACAATGATATCAACATCCACTTTTACAGAGCAACTTAATGCAATCCGGCTTGTGCATTTTCACCCAGTGTTTAAAAGCACGATTTAGCTATAAATTAGCCCTTTATTCCCCGGCAAAACCGGCTGAAACTCATCTGCAGCTAAAAAACAGCGATAATAATACTAACCGGAGCAAGGCTAAAAAATATTTAAAAATTACGCTTTAGGCCTTCTCCCCAAGATTCAATGCCACACAGAGAGGTCACAATCTTGATCCGGACAGCTAAAAGAGGCTAAAACCGCACTAAGTTATGTTATGATGAAAAAGAGTTGCAGAAACGTTATCGACAGCATAGTCGTATTGAAGACTGTTATAACCGTTAGACCGGAGGAAAGATGGAAGAAAAGTTGATCGCGCCCTGCGGAATGAATTGTGCCGTTTGCAGCAGCTATCTCTCCAGAAGCAACTCACTTAAATCCAAAGGCATCGGCATACCCTATTGCAGCGGCTGCCGTGAACGTGATAAACAGTGTGCTTTTCTAAAAAAACGCTGCCCGACATTGCAGACCGGTCAGGTCAGTTACTGTTATGAATGCAGCGAATTCCCCTGTGCCCAACTGAATCATCTGGACCGGCGTTACCGCAGCCTGTACCACATGAGCATGATAGAAAACCTGAACCTGATTAAAAAACAGGGCATAGCAGCTTTACTGGAAAGGGAAACGCAGAAATGGCGCTGCCCTTCCTGTGGAGCGACCCTTTGCTGTCATAACGGCCGGTGCTTCAACTGCGAAAGCGCAAAACTCAGAAATAAAAAGCCCCTTTTCCGCTGGGAAGACGACCTCTCTCAATCTGAAAAATGAACCTTTACCCTGGCTGAAGCTACCAGCCCGGCAGGGACCGCTGCCGTGTCCGGAATGAGCGGATAAATCACCCACACAGCTTATACCAGAACCTTGCTCTTCAATCTGCCCGCTTTTAAATACTTACTCGGTATTTAAAATTTTTATTGAATTTTCTCAGGAAACTACCGGACATCCGGTAGTTTCCTGAGAATTATTCAAATGCCATTTCTATTTACGGATATTGCGACGTCGAATCAACATGACCAACAGCCCAACTACCAGCACCGCTCCAGCCAGCACTAATACCACAAGCCACCATGACATATTGTTTTCAGAGTTAGAACCGGCAGTTTCCACTTCTACGTTTGTAGTATCCGGTGTTGTAGTTGCTGTTTTAGTATTTATCGGGGTTGAAGTCTGAACAGCTGGAGTAGTTGTTTTGGAATTATCAACAGTCTCAACAGGATCGTCAACGGTCTGAGACTCCGCCTGTTTAGCCAAAATAGCATATGTAGTGAAATGGGATACTCGGCCGGTGATTGTATGATTCTCAGTATCTACGCTACATTCCAAATCTATCCAGGTTCCGGTGATTTCGTCATAATAAGCTATAACCAGGTCATCTTCAATCTGACCATCAGCCAGTTCAGATGAATCATAGGTCATAACAATATTAATTGGAGGATCAAAGGTAGCTCCGTCCGGACCGAAGTCATATTGAACTCCAATCACACCTGTATCGGCAGGAGGAGGAATAACATTTTCGTTAAGAGGCTCTACCGTCAAGGTCTCCAACGCGCCGCCTTCGGCATCCAGCATTTGTACCCCCTCAGCGACAACCATGGTCAAATTTCCATCTTCAGTAGAAGCTGAATAAGACACCTTTGTAATACCCTCTTCGTCAAGCTGAAGGGTATCATTACTCTGCAGGAAACTAACTTCTACTATCGATTCGGGTTCCGGCTCAGGTTCTGGAGTAGGTGGAATTACTATGGGCGCAGCCGCCCTTGTAACCGTAATGCTATAATTGGCCGCAGCCATACCTGCCTTGGTAATCCTAATAGTTATTTCATTCGCTCCGACATTAAGCGTGATTTCTTTACCGTTTCCAGATGCGATGACTTCTTCATTTACAGTTCCAGGAAAATAAGTAATCGCGGTCGCTCCTGCCAGACTGGCTGTTAAAGTAATATTCGCCTCTGCGTTGGCGGCTGCCAATACATAGGTATAGGTTCCGGCTACGAAACCGGGATTCAAATCTGCTGCCAGATTCTCGACCAGATTATCAAGGTCTGCTATTGGTAGAGTAGCAAATACCACTGAATCCACCGTAATGGCAGCCATACTGAAACGCAGTTGTTTATCATTACCTGCCGTATCGATAGCCAGATCGTTAAATGTCGCGATACCATCAGATGCGGTAACCCTGTTGGTAGTACCTGAGAGAGAGCCTGCTCCGGATTGCAATATTACCGCAATATTCGCACCTGCAACATTATTATTGTACCCATCTTTAGCTCTGACTGTAATCGCAGGAGAGATAATCATGTTTATACCAAAATCAGTTGTAGGATCTTGTACTATTGTTATTGATGCAACAGCTCCAACAGTCAGTGCTCCGATATCAGAGGAGGTCGCACTTTCAACTGCTCCAATAGTGAACTTAACGGTAAATGTCTCTCCGGATTTGGAATATCCAAGAGTCGTGAAGGTCGCGTTGCCGGTCCCTCCGGCTGTATCGGCCGTGGTATTGCGCAATGTTCCGGTTCCGCTGACCAGCACTGCTGTTACGGTTACTCCGTTCGTTACATTATTGTTATACAGGTCTTTTACATTAACTACCGGTTGGGTAGTCAGAGCATCATCTACGCTGCCAACTCCGGCGGGCTGCGTATCTATCGTTATTGAGTCTGCCGCTCCGGCATTTACAGTTAAATCCAGGTCATAGGCTGCATCACCTGTCGTATCCAGAGTTCCGTCTGTTACATCTACCGTGGTCACTTCGGCAGCA
>DAOUFH010000206.1:0-10613 GCA_034429955.1 Dehalococcoidales bacterium | reverse complement strand
CCGTTAACTCTTGAATCAAGCTCTTCCAATTGAATTTGCATATCATCCAGCATATCGGATAGCAGGGTTGACTGATAGCCGGCATAATTATTAAGTCCGGTAGCAGCATCCTTCATATGCAGGATGGTATTATTGATATCTTTGACCTGACTGGCATAGATAGATTTGGGAGCGCTTAAGGTGGAGATAAGCCCCCAGGTTATCAGGCTGGAAATAGCCACGGTGATTGTGACTGTCAGGCCGTATTTGGCCCATTCTTTCTTCAAGAAGTTTTTCAGCTTTGTTGAGAATTGCATAGCTTTGCTCCAATCTTGTAATCAGTCATTAGCGATAAACATTCCGCATGTGTAGAAATATATTTAGTAAATACGGCCTGAAATATAATCGCGGGTTTTGTCATTTATGGGATTGTTAAATACCTGGGCAGTTTCGCCGAATTCCATCAATTTACCCTCAAAAAGGAAGGCCACATAATCGGAGATTTTGAGAGTTTCGTTCATATTATGAGTCACGATAATCTGGGTATATTCACCCTTCATGGCGACTATACTGGCTTCCAGGCTGGTGGTAGAGACCGGATCCAGAGCAGAAGCCGGCTCATCCAGGAGGATGATTTCAGGTGAGATGGCCAGAGTGCGGGCTATGCAGAGGCGCTGCTGCTGGCCTATTGATAAAGCGAACGCGCTGTCATTGAGACGATTTTTCAATTCATTCCAGAGGGCGGCTTTCTCCAGAGTCGACTGTACTACCGTATCAGAGTCCACCTTAAGTTTGATGGCTTTAACTCCGTACAGTATGTTTTCTTTGATTGACTTAGGGAAGGGGTTGGGTTTCTGGAAGACCATGCCGACCCGCCGTCTGAGTAAAATGGGGTCCATTTGCAGCACGTTTTCTCCATCCAGCAGTATTTGTCCTTTGACTTTACAACCGCTGGTCAGTTCGCTTAAACGGTTGAGACAGCGCAACAAAGTGGTCTTACCACAGCCCGAGGGACCGATAATTGCAGTGACCTTGCCGGGCGGGAATGAGAGGTTAATACCTTTTAATACTGAATTAGTGCCGTAACACACCTCCAGGTCTTTGACTTCCAGATTACCTGATGCCAGGTTCTTGGAGAATAAATCAATAGTTGCTTGGTCGGAATTTTCAGTAGTTTCCTCTGATTTTATGTTAATCATATATACCCCCGATTTCTAAAATTATAGTTTAATTACTATCAGGCGCCCTTAAATTTTTTGCTCAATTGTCTCTTTGAAATGAGTGCGATAATACTTAGACCGATAGTAATAATGATCATTATTATGGCAGCTGAAAATTGATAGATTCCTTCAAGATTTTTAAAACTGATACTGATATCACCGCGGCAAAGAAATATAAAATGAGATAACGATGTAACCTGGCTAAGAGGATTAACTCCGTATTCTCCTGTTCCGGCAATATACCAGATAGTAGCCAGACTGCCGGCGGCTTCGGCACAACCAAGCAGAAGACCGGTAACAATGTTGGGGAAGGCCCAGGGAATAATAATGTGCCACAAAGTGTGACTGCCTGATGTGCCGAGCGCCAAAGAACCTTCTTTTAATTCTACCGGCAGGGAATTTATGCCTTCTTCAGTTGAACGTGCGATTATCGGTATTACCAGCAAGGAAATTACAATAGCAGCGGTAATGAACGAACCGTTAGCCAGATGCCAGTTCCCGTTTACATCGTAGAAAAATCCGTGCATTATAGTTGAGAAAATCGTGCCGCTGGATAGTGTGACCAGGCTGACTGCAGTCAAACCTAGAATAAAAACAGACATGGACTTTAACGCGCTGCTTGAAAATCTGATAATTTTTGCAATCCATAACTTGGGATGTTCGGTGACGAATACGCCGACTGCGACTCCAATAGGCAGTGAAATCACGGCAGTTAACGCAATCAGAAGCAAAGTCCCCAATATATAATTTAAAATACCGGTCTGGTGAATCTGTTGTGGTACCCAAGTCGGCCAATCACCCTCCCATGCCAGTGTTTGCCAGTTCTGCCAGATGAAAGGTGTTTTTAGCATTTCCCAGTTCAAATTTTCTATTCCCAAAGAAAAGATGTTATAAATCAGCAAGGCGTAAGCAGTTAGAATTAAGACTACCGGAAATAAGATTAAAGGATATTTTGATAACTCCAGGGCTTTTGGGGTAGACCCTCTCAGGTGGAAAATTAGGTTGCCGAAAGATGGAATAGACAGGGCGATCAATATTACAGCCGATATGAATGTGCGATGAATAATGCCGTTTAGCTCCATTCCAAAAACATATTGCGGCAGTATCGAAATAATATATGCAGATATCAAAGATAACACTGATAATATGGCAAGTTGCCGGTTGCGGATACCCATGTGCCTGATGTAAAAAAAGACTGCCAGCAAACTTATCCCCATTAATATCAGCATCGGTACGGAATATCTATCAAATGAGTTTGAAAATAAGGTCAAAAATCCCAGCAGAACAGACAGGCCAGCAATAGCGGCGGCAATTAAAAGGCAGATTTTTGATATCGAGATTTGCCATTTCTTGGATATTTTGGCCCGCATTTTATGACCTTCATGTAATGCTGGTTTAACCAGTTCAATTTCATTTCTCATTAAGAATACTTCCTTTTAAACTGCTTCTGGATAAGCGGTACAGCAATTAAAGTGATAAAAGCTATTATAAGTAAGATAAGGCTGGTAAAATAAGCTACGGATTCTCTCAGCGGTGATTTGGCAGTTTGTGTAAAGCCACCCGAAAAACCGGCAGCTGTGGAGGTTAAAGGAGCCGTACTCTGCAAGATGTCGAATAAAGGTGAAGGTAACCCCGATTCAAATCCGATTACCAGTCCAACGATAACCACATCTCCCATTACTTTCAGGGCTCCTAGACTGCAGGCAGATAAAAGACCGGAAAAAGCAGCAGGTATGGTCACAGACCAGAGTATATGCCAGCGGTTTGCGCCGAGCGACAGCCCGGCTTCTTTCAGAGAATGCGGTACATTTCTGATGGCATCGTCGAATAAAGGTGCAAGGAAAGGAATGACCAACAAAGATATCATGATTCCCCCTAAAAGAGTGCTGGTGCTGTATGGCAGTGATTGAATAGGAACTGGAAGACTATCAACCGGGATGCCGGCACCGGCAAATTTGGGTATAATAAATATCTTTGCAAATACAGCACTCATCAATGCATAGATAACAGGAGGTATTCCTCCTAAAATTCCTATAAGTGTTCTGAGTCCCTTGCTAAAAAATCCCAAGGTAAATTCGGAAGACAGAATGGCTAAAGCAAGAGACACCGGAATTGCTATCGCTAATGATACGAACATCAGCAGAACTGTACCCCAGATGGCAGGAATAAGACCATATAACCCTTTATTTGAGCCCAGTACACCGGAAATTTCCGTAGAAAAAAGCCCCTTGAATCCAAGTGTTGAGACCGCCAGGCCGCTTTTCATTATCAGCATGACGATTATAAAGCCTAACATTATCACCGGAATAAGAGCCAGAATTAAGAAAACAATATTGTTAATTCGCCCGCCGTATGCTTTGGTCTGCATGTTCTCTCCCTGTATACTACCGATTAAGTAGAAATTATTCCTTTGGCAAAGGTAAAAACCCAATATTTTCAAGTAAATCCTGACCTTCCGGGGTAAGCAGGGAACTTATAATAGAGTCTACATCAGATGACGGGTTTTGACGTGTAACTAGGTGGATTTTCCGGCTGAAAGGATACGAACCGCTATAAACTGAAGTAATATCCGTCATAGGATTTATGCTGTTGATAGATACAACCTGAATAGGTATATGCTGCATAGCGATAGGGATAACACGCCGTGAAGCGAATTCTATTTTAAACTGAAAATCCGAAGTTCCAGGATCGTATGGGCTACCGTGCCTGTATTCCACAGAGAGGATTTCTTCCTCGGCAGTTAAATTGGTATTAGAATAAACATGATTCCAGGCGTTAGCCATCTCAGCTTCATCTAGGCCCAGTCTTTCATAAAGCAATGTTTGAGTAT
The DNA here is from genome assembly GCA_034429955.1 of Dehalococcoidales bacterium. Taxonomy (GTDB): domain Bacteria; phylum Chloroflexota; class Dehalococcoidia; order Dehalococcoidales; family UBA3254; genus DATIKD01. The sequence goes on along the minus strand of DAOUFH010000206.1, from coordinate 6,584 downwards.
CGTATTTACCAGGTGTCAATTTAAGCAATGGTATTATTACTCTGGTATCGGCAATCCAAGTTTTTTCAGGAGCCAGATCAAGGGTATCCAGATCAACCGTTTGCTGGTAGGTATAATAATCTTTTTGCCAGTACCAGCGATGTCCGAACGGCAAGATATAATAACTGAAAATTTGTTTTAGGTCATCTACAGTTAAAGATGAAAATCCAGCAGACCTGCGGATCGGATTATCGGTGCCTGCCGGATACTCACCGCCTTCGAATGAATTAGCGTCAACTATTATACATACTGCATCATAAGCTACGACTGTATCTTGCAGGTTAATCAGTTCATCTTCTGAGGGTTCCCTGCCTAGGATCGCGATATCATAATATCCATTCCTAACACCGTCTATAGCTGAATCTGAAAAGATAGTCTGGATTGTATCTGGATATTGAGTATTGGTTAAGATTTTTCTTTGAAATGGTGATAGTACATCCCATGCTCCGGCTACTCTGATATTCCCAGGATTAGATGTTCCGGAGCAACTGCTGACTATAATAAGAGTTGAAACCAGAATAAACAACCACCAAAAGGACTTAAAAATGTATCTGCCCAAAGTATTACTTTACTCCTCTGATATCGATTAATCAGGACTTTAAGGGGCAATTACTTTTATATGTCCGTTTATCCCTATAACACCGGGAATCTCATTCCCATCCTGATTACTTAATCCAGCATCAGTCAATTCAATCACAGTATCGCCGTGGGCACCAACTTTGGCCAGCATCTCAAAGCTGTAAATTATGCCACTACCCTGTGCGCCAATCTCTACTCCTGTGTTAAAGCCGGTTTCGGTCTGTCCCAGGACAACTACCGCCATCAGATCTACCTTGCCGCCGTCATTATCGATTGACGCTTCTGTGGGCATTGTAATCGTGGAGCAGCCATTTTCAGCGGCCCAGTTTTTGTAGAATTGTCCTTCAGTACCGTTCCGGCATTGCAGGACGGCAGGATCGAACTTTATGCCGAATTGTGCGCCCCTGGTTTGCTTACTGGAGTTTACTAATATATTGACAGTAAATGTTTCTCCTGCTGAAATCTCAGTTTTTTCTGTAGCTATTGATAATGACGGACCGTTTCCGGCTGTTTTCGTCGGTTGCTGAGAGGTGGTTGCTGACGATGTCTGTGTGGTTTGAGAAGGCTGTGATGTTGATGCAATAGGTGATGTCTGACTGGACGTAGGTGTAGAAGTTAAATCGTATCCCTGACAGCCTGAAAACAGCATACAAAAAGAAATGAGTAACACAAATACCAACCCGCTTAATTTCATTGTTTCGGAACCCCTTTTCACTTTCTGGTCTCCTTTGATTTTTCATATTCGGATACTGTTCCCAGTATCATAATTTTAGTGATGCCTTTGGGGTAGGTTTCCGGTTCATATTCCAGTGATATTAATACCCGTGAATCCGGAGAGTTTATCAGTTCGATATCGGTGGACTTGCTGTCTCCCGGAATAATTATTTTGCCGCCGATAATTTCCAGATGTGTTTTAAAGGGCTTACCCTGCTGCATTTTAGTGTGCAGAATATCATCCCAGATTACCTTACTGTGAGTTGGTTCCGTTGGCGGTGGCCGGTAGTCATGACTGACAGGAGCGGTATATTGCTTATCTACGACAGGTATTTCCTGCACAGGCTGTGTATCCACGAATGCCGCAACAGTTGCTGGTGTAAGGTTACGGCGGCGCTGTTGTATAAAGAAGAATAAAACCAGCGCTACTATGGCGAATTCAGCAGCTATTATAACGCCTGCCATATTCCAACTTATTCCGGCTGTACCGGCATTACTGCTGATCAAAGCATAAAGGCTGAAGTGGCTTATTTCGGCAGTAAGCCTGTTTTGGTTGGTATCGACCTCGAAATCACAGTCAGTCCATTTGCCGGTCGTTTCATCATAACAGACCATTTTCAGACTATCGGTATTAATACCGTCTGGTAACTGTCCGGGATCTATATCTATGATAACTTCAATAGGAATGCTGAAAGTAGCCCCAGTGGGTTCAAATTCCAGAGCATTTATCATGGTTGTCCCTTTGGGAGCCACTACAGCACTGTTGATTGCGGTTACATTAATTTCTTCTACAGGTTCACCGTAACTGTTCACTGCACGTGTTCCGGCAAATACATTTATTGCTGAGATACGGTGTCCCTGGAAAGCCTGCATATCGCGATACTGTACGGATTCACGAACAAGTCCTCCGCGATCAATGATACTGGATAGCTCGGCTTTGCCTGATGATCCGTACATAGCCAGGGTATTGGCTTCAAGGGTTTTAGTAGGGTCAGATTCATTTTGTGAGCTACCGTTCGGATGCTGATTGTTATTATTCTGTGAGGTGGGTGTGGCATTGTTCTGAGAATTATTATTTTGACTTCCGGCGGGAGTGGTGGTTATAGAAGATAAGGTAGAAGCTGGTGTAGTTGTAAAGGTGAAACCGGACTTGCTCCCTGTACCAGCTGCTGTGGTAACGCTGACGCTACCACTGGCTCCATTCCCCACTACAGCAATAATCTCTGTAACGGAATTGATAGTGAAATCATTCGCTTCAGTATTACCGAATTTCACTGAAGTTACCCCGGTGAAATTTGTGCCTGTTATAGTAATCGTTGTTCCGTTAGTACCGCTGGCCGGGCTGAAATCTGTCACGGTGGGTGCGGAGGCAGACTGATTATAGGTGAAACTTGAAGAAGAAGTTGCTGTGCCTCCTGGTGTGGTGACGCTGATGACTCCGGTTGCGCCGGAAGCTACCGTCGCCGTTATCTGGGTAGCTGAATCTATATTAAAACCGGAAGCTGCTGTTCCTCCGAAGCTAACAGCAGTTGCTCCGGAAAAATTCGTTCCGGTTATAGTTATGACATTGCCTGTTGTTCCAGAGGTTGGTGTAAAACTCGAGATTGTTGGTGTCTGTCCGGAACTTCCGATAGTTATGCTTGCGCCAGTATTAGTAACATTTGCAATAGGTCCGCCTTCTGAATTGGCTACATCAAGGATGCTGAAATCAATCGTTGTCGAACCTGATACACCAGTTTTTGCGGTAAAATGGATTGTAGCCAGTTGCCCGTTAGTGCCTGCCGGACTACTTTCGCTGGAGTCGGTGAGAGTATAAGCCATACTTATTGTACCATTGTCATTACTAATGGTTGGCCCGATTGGCAAAACCGTGCCGCGACTGCTTAAAAAATTTCCCTGAGTTACACTGTCACAAGTCAACTTGGCAGGATCAAAGGTAAGATTGGCTGACCATCCTAAGATAGCCTCACCGTTGTTGATTACCAAGTTGGCAGTGAATTCACTTCCGGGAGCAACCGATTGAGTAGATAATGTAATACTGACACTTGTCCCTGTCGCGCTAACTGGCTGAGCGTATATTATTAAGAGACTAAAAATAATAGTGACAATTATTATCAGTCTAAGCAGTGTCGATGTCATTTTGTTCTCCATTTGTGTTGTGTTTGAAAATATTCAGTTAAAAACAAATGTGCTTGGATAGTTTATTTAGCCGGCTGGCTGGACTGATTTCTGCGCCGGTTAATTCCTATCACTGCATATACTATACCGCTGAAAAACACTACTGAACTGATAATAATGCCGAACAACGACCAGCTAAATCCTCTGGATATCTCGCTACTGGATGATCCTGTATTTATTGGCAGAGCATTGGCTTCAGCTTTCTTATCACCACCTAGGCATATTAACGTTCCATTCAATCTGATGACCGGAATTTCACCGGATACAGTCTGATTCTCTTTATCGATTTTGAGATTGCGGCAGATATTCCAGCGGTCGTTATAGTAATAAGCTATTATGAGACTGTCCTCATCATAATTTATGATTTCAGCGGATGAATAGTAGACCGATACTATGGCGGTTCCACGGTTAAATTCCTCTACCCTGACATCGAAATATTTAATGCCGTTTTTGTTCACCCCGCCTCTGGTGACAGGAGCATCCGGTTCGATTGTTTCAGGTAGTGTCTGATATTTTCCGACAATGATATAGCCGCTGTCGCCGCTGTCTATGAGGGTTACTTCAACATCATCCTGTTCGACCGCGTTCAGATGGGGTTCGGATTGATTGACGAAGCGCATTACGACAATGCTGTTCAAGTCCATCCCTGGCAGGGATTTCTCCGACCTTCTGTCACTCTCATTAAAACCATTAGAAGGTCTGCCTTTGTTGCCATTACGGGTTGAGGTCGGGGAAACGGGAGTGGTGGAAGTAGGGGTGGCTGAAGTGGTTGCAGTGATGCCGGTGAATATGAATTCAGAACTGGAACTGGCTGTCCCATTTTCGTTTGTAACAGTAACAAGACCGCTGGCGCCATTACCTACTGAAGCCGTGATCTGGTTATCGGAATTAATTACGAAACTACTTGCCTCGATTCCGCCAAAACCCACCGAGGTTACGTTGCTAAAATTAGCACCTGATATAACTACCAGAGTAGCTAGGCCGCCTGAAGTCGGTGAAAAAGATTCTATTTCAGGTAAAGTGCCGGTTATGGAATCTGTTGTTAATTGTGTAACTGAAAATGAGATAGTCTTGGAGTTAATTACCGTACCGTTAGAATTGGTTACTACCGACCTGACTGAATAGCTGCCTGAGGGGCGGCTACTGAAGGTAGCTCGAAACAGACGTGTATAATCAGGCAGAATAGATGGTGCTGTTAAATTTATGACACCCTGTGCCAACTGTGTTCCGGATAAATTGAGTAATGTCACGGTATCAGTTACTCCCGAAATTCGCGAATTGCCGGTATTTTTAAATAAAGTCTCTACTATAATAGATTTGCCTGTAACCGCCTGGGGTACGCTCAGGCCGCTTATCTGGGCACTGGTGGAAGAGGGAGTAAAGTTGTTGACATTCAAGATTACGGGAATTATAGAGGCGAGTTTAATTCCGACTTTATCCTGTTCCTCATCCGAGGTGTAAAAATATACAGCGGCATAGTATTCACCTTTCTGAGTGGCAAAGGGTACCGCAATGGTTAAATCGATGCTCTCTGATTTGTCTGGGGCGATTTGCAGGGTGGTTTTGTTAGTGTTGCAAAAAGAGCGGGCAGAGTGTGAACCGGTATCCTGTGCGGCAGACAGTGCCAGGTTGGAACCGTCTACACCCTGTCCCAGGCCGGCAATTTCAATTTTAAAGTTGATATATTCATCTTGAGAGATATTGGTAACAGTGATTTTGGATACTCTGGTTTGACCGGCAGAAAGAGATAAATTAATTATACTGTTTGATATGTTATAGCTAGGGGTTGCGTATATAGGTAAGGCAGTTATTATACCGGAGATAGCGACAATAATAATTATAGCGTGTAAAGTCCACATCCCCAGTCTCGTTTTTAACTGCTTCATAGATATTCTCCCTGTATTAGTGATCGATACAATGCGGGGAGCGCTTGCAAGCGCTCCCCGCATTGTCGTTTAGTAAGAAACGTTGGATGCAGTGAACGTGACCACGATGTGATAGGTATAAGGATTGTTAACGATGGGATCTACATATTCAACAGCCTGATTGAACATGATATCGCGGATATCTCCGCCATTGGCTGTGTTTTGACCTTCGGGATTACCTGAAGCCAGAACACCGCCAGCATCCAGACTGATGTTATTACCGGTTCCACCGTTGCCGATGCTGGATTTAATGCTTAAAGGATTGCTCAATTGGGTGGAAGTGACGTAGTCGCTGCCATCCCATTTGGTCATATAACCGCCAGTGGTATTATCGCTGTTGACGGTTACCTGCCAGTCGGTGTTGGCAAAGACGTTCATAGTTCGCTGAACATTGTTGTTATCAGATACTTTCAGGTTCCAGCCGCTGATTGAGGAGGGAGCGATGAAAGTAATTTGAGCGCCCAGAGAGCCGTCGATAGTGATATCTTCGTCAATTACCCCTAGCAGATTGACATAGCCATCGCTGACAAGGGTTCCCAGTACAGGATTACCGTTCTGGTCAGCCAAGAGTACATTGACCGGGGTGATATCGAGGCTGCCAACTACACCGTCTTTAGCTTTGAAGTTGATGGTGAGTAAAGTGCCTGAGCCGGAAGCTCCGAGAGGTGAGCCATCAGAGGCCAAGGCGCCGCCGACAGCGTAGGCGATATTGCTGATAACGCCGGTGGCGTTATTGATTACAGGGGCTCCGCCCGACTGGATGGAACCTGCTGAAGCTCCGGCCGGTAAATTATCGATGAAAGTAGCGAAGAAGCCGGTATCAGTATCTCCGGTACCCTGTTCAATGCCCAGACATTCTACCAGCGTCGGGTCGAAGGTAATATCTGAGGACCAGCCGCGGATCTCTTTGCTGCCGTTGGTATTGACGATCACAGCTACTGAGAATTCGCCTTCGTTTTCAACAATAGTCTGAGTCGAGGGAGCGATGGCGACGGAAACTGCTTTGTAGGTGAAACTAGCGGTGCTGGTCACAGTAATATCCAGTCCATTGACGACTTCGACGTGTCCGCTGGCACCAACACCCACAACAGCGGTAATCTGAGTGTCTGAATTTACGGTATAGTTGGCGGCATTAACTCCGCCGATTTT
>DAOUFH010000205.1:0-2231 GCA_034429955.1 Dehalococcoidales bacterium | reverse complement strand
CTGCGCTGAAGAGCGTTCCGACCCCGCCGGTCTGCCATAACACTATTCCCAGTGTCACCAGGATTCCCACGAAGATGATGATGATATCCAGCATATCGGTCCTGATGATGGCGTATTGTCCGCCGGTCAGGGTATAACCGATGAAAATTGCGCTGAAAACGAGCATCCACAGGAGAGGTGTGCCCAGACCCAGGGCTCCCAGAATCTTGCCTGCCGCCAGTATCTGTCCTGCCGTGACGCCTATCCAGGCCAAGACTATCAAAACAGAAGCGGCTGTTCCGGCCCGGCCGTCATATTGCCGCGTCACCAGTTCCGGCAGAGTATAAAAGCCGTAGCCTCTGACTTTTTTAGCGAAAAAGAAACCCAGCGCGCAGAGCCCTATCACGCCCGCCAGCAGCCACCAGGCCCCGCTCAGTCCGTGCGTGAAACCCAGACCGGCCAGCCCTATGGTTGCCGAGCCTCCGATGACGGTAGCCAGCAAGGAGCCGGTGATAAAAAAGGTGGTGTATTTACGCCCGGCTACCAGGTATTCGTCCAGCCGCCAGCGTTTTCTCAGGGAAGTCAGCCCTATGGCTATGACGGCTCCGAAGTAGACCACGATGATGATTAGCTGCAGCAAATGAGTTTCCTGTCGGTCTCAGTTTTATTGCCGGTGTTCAGGGGAGTTTAAGTGGGTTTTTGCTGGCCGACCATCGAAACTTCGATGTTCTTGCCGCAATGCGGGCAGGTCAGAGTTATGGTGACAGGTTGTTTCATGATGCGTTCAGCCACTGCCGTCAGGACGGAGTCGATATTGTCCAGGCGGTCATCCATGACTTCGATTTTCTTTTTCATTCTTTCCAGATCGCCGCCGGATTCTTCAGCCTGTTCGCTCTGGTTAAAAAATTTTGCCAAACCAGCACCTCTATGCAGTGACGCTCTTGCAGCGTCTGCCGTATTATAACAAAGTTTGCAACTAAAAAGCTATAGCCGGTCGGGCTCCGTTTTATCTAAATGCTGCGGTAAAATTTTTTCCAGATAAAGACCGTTAAATCGTCGGGTGGATGGGTCAGGCCTACAACGATTCTGACTATCAGCCGTCTTTTTTTCTGGGAGGGACTGTAGACGATGGCCAGGAAATACTGGAAGCCCACCGTTTTAATGGCCTCGATATCGGCGTTCATCTCCATCAGCCAGGAAAAAGCTACCGGGATAAAGAACAAAACTATGGCCAGCAAGAAGGTATAGACAGAGTTTAAAACGGCGCTGAAATCAAGCGCCATCAGTCCGTTGAAAAAGGGCACTGCTTCCATGACGATGATATACAGGCCGATGGGCGCCAACAGGCTGAAAGGGTAAAACAGCAGGTTCCACCATTGACGTTTATGGGCCATCTCGTGGGCCAGCACATAGTTGCAGAAGGAATAGCTGCTCAGCACCGATTCATGCATGATTATGGTGCGCAGCAGTGTGCATTGCGCCAGAAACAGGTTTTTCTTACCTGAAAATATCAGCACTTCCTGAGTCCTGCCGTCCGGCAGTGTCATTATCTGGTTGCGTAAGTATTTACCGCCGGTAAGCCAGATGTGAAAGCGGCTAAAGCCGTATTGAATCCTGTTCATTGTTCCTCAAGAATTTGGCACAAAAATATTCACTCTAGACAAACGTTTTGCAGACCCGGATTATACTTCCAATTTTACCGTTTTCGCCGCCAAAATAATAATTTTTTAAACCCGCGCTGCGGGTCTTTTTAGCCAGGAACTGTCGAGCCGGTGTTTAAGGGTAAATTATGTGCCGTTTGCACAATAAACCGCAGGTTTTGTCAGTGATACTGTTGATTTATTTAGCAGTTTGTTTTAACGCCCTGCCGTGTTTGTTTAAAAGGTACAAAATATTTACTTCAAATTCTGCTGTTCTGTCCGTATACGCGGCGTAAGCCATATCATAAACTTAAAATATAGCCTGTTGCTCAACAATTTTTGGTTAAATTGTCTGATAACCGCCACAATATAGGCGGTCTTTTAATTCAACAGTAATTAATAAAGTTCGAGGGGAGAACAACAATGAGAAAAGTAGCTATTTACGGCAAGGGCGGTATCGGCAAATCTACTACCACCCAAAATACCGTGGCGGCTCTGGCAGAGATGGGACGCCGGGTGCTGGTGGTGGGCTGTGACCCCAAAGCGGACTCGACCCGGCTTTTGCTGGGAGGACTGGCCCAGAAAACTGTGCTGGATACTCTGCGGGAAGAG
>DAOUFH010000204.1:0-9499 GCA_034429955.1 Dehalococcoidales bacterium | reverse complement strand
GTAGCCGACCGCTCAGGCGTCAATAAACTGAGCCCTGAAGAGGTGGCACTGCTGGATAGAGTACGGGAAACTTACAAAGGACTCAACGAGGTGCCCTGCACCAAATGCCGTTACTGCCAGCCCTGCCCCAGTGGAGTGGATATTCCTGGCATTTTCGAAATTTTTAACGAAGCTATGGCTTTTGAGGCGATCGAGATGGGACAATTTCGCTATGACAAAGGCATCGGCATGAAGGGCGAGAAAGCCGATAAATGTGTTGAGTGTGGACAATGTGTCAAGGTCTGCCCTCAAAAAATCGATATTCCGACCTGGTTGAAGCAAGCCCACCAGACCCTTACGCCGGATAAAGTTAATAATTGAGGCCGGAATAAATTAGCCGGCCCGCAAGCAAGGAGTCAAAAGCATGGATAATAAACCACCTGAAGAGGTCCAGGAACAGTATTTCAAAGGTCAGAAAATTTTGAAAAAGGGTGAACAGTATTACTGCTCTGAATGCCACCACGAGATTCCGGTCACCAAGTCCTGTCCTATCTGCCATACCAGGTTAGACTGGGACCGCATCTTCATGGAGATTCATAAGTAGCTTTTAGATGACAGCCGGCAGCTATCAGTTTGGGAAAGGGCCTTTGATTAATGAATCGGGGTTAATGATTTATGAGAAACAGGTTTCTATGATTCGTTAATCCTGGACCAAAAAAGATTTACCCTCTCTCGGGGTAGTATTTGGTCGCTATCTGTACCTCGCAGTCGGGCCGGCCGTAAAATGCATGATCGGCCTTTTGACATTCTTGATTATCAGCGGGCCGTGCGTAACTCCCGGCGGAATATAGGCCAGGAAGCTTTTGGTGATTTCATATTTCTGGTTATCGATGGTGAATTCGATTTCAGCACCCAGGTCCTGGATATCCTCATAGTTAAAACCGAAAAAGCCGATTTCCTCGCCGAAATCATGGCAGTGAGGTTCAATCATATTGATTTCTTTTTCCGCACCGGGAACAATCCACATCGCTTCACTGTAAAATTGGGAGCCGGGCACCGATTCCTCATCCAGTTCTACGATTCGTTTGATATATTCAGGGTCCTGTTGAACCCGGTAAGAGGGCAGGTTCCGTTTAGCTTTAGGTGCGGTTAAAATATTCCTGACATTCTTATTATTGGCCATTGCATTTCTCTTCCTCAGCAAAATTTCAAACTGCCGGAGCGACTTTATTCATATTTCTGGCCGGGGCCCACGGTGTAATGGAAAATCGGCCTGTCCATGCGATACATCTTCAAAGGACAATGCACCATACCCGCCGGAATATAAGCCAGAAAACTTTTAGTCAGCACGAATTTTTCATCTTCCAGCCAGAATTCTATCTCTCCCCCCAAGTCCTCGGGATGATAGGGATCGGTACCGAACATGGTCAGAACCTCATCGAAGGCATGAGTGTGCGGAGCAATCCCCGGTTTTTTGGCTATCTCTTCCGGAGTAAGCACGGGGCTGGGCATCTGGTCCTTCATGTGGGACGGCCACATCCAGGTGCATTCTGCATAAAATGCGCCGGGAATCACCTCTCCATCCATCCAGATCACATGCTCCAGACGTCTGCGGTAGCCGTCCAAATAGCCCTGACCGATTGTTTGCGGGCCTTTATAGCCGGGCATGACTACCCCCTGTTTCAAGTCCGTACAAATATATTTACCGTATTTTGACTCTGCCATTTCACTCACCTGTTATTAAAAAATAATGACTTGCCTGAAATATCTCCAGGTTGCTCTGTTTATTATTTTAGCCGATATTTTAATCCCGCATAGACGTTATTCAAGACCAAAATCCAAAGATAACGCTTGTCTTGTCTAAATACTATAGAAAAACACTACGGATAATGTCAATTATTTTACTGATATTTAACTCTTTGTCAAACCTAAACGATCTTCCCTATATTATTTATGTTAAGTTTTTGACCGGCACTTGAAAACCCAGACTTTATTATTTTATAATTGAATGAACATTCAATCATATACCTTGCAATAAACTTGAGATAATCCACAAAGAGTATTAATATAAACCTAATATTAAATCAAGGGTTGGTTATGCTCACAATAGGAATACCCAGAGCACTCCATTATTATAAATATTTTCCTCTCTGGCTGACTTTTTTTCAGGAATTGGGATTTTCCGTTATTTCCTCGCCTGAGACGAACAGACTTTTTCTTGAGCGGGGAATTTCCAGACTGGTTTCGGACAACTGTATACCTCTGAAGGCTTATGCCGGCCATGCCTTGTGGCTGGCCGACCGTTGCGATATCCTGTTTATCCCGGTACTGCGCAGCATCGAGCCCAAAGTGTATAACTGTTCCCGTTTCCTGGGACTGGCCGATTTGATAAAAGTCGCCGTTCCTGAATTGAAAAAGGTGGTTGAGTTCGAAATGGATGTCAACCGCGGTGCTACTTTCGGCAAAAAACAGCTGCAAAAACTGAGCCGTGAACTGGATATCTCGCCGGATAAAGTTCACAAGGCTTATGCCAAAGCCATGCTGGTACATCAGCAATATCTCTCCAGCCTGCACACCAACCGGTTGACCTATCAGGAGGGCATCAGTCTGATAACTAAAGCCGATATTGAGAGCCGCCGGAACGGCCATGATGCCGCAATCACGGTCGGTCTTCTCGGTCATCCCTACGTATTAAATGATGACTATATCAATCACAACCTGATTCAGCGTACCCAGAAGGCCGGAGTACGGATTATCACCCCGGAAATGATTCCGGAAGAGCTTTTACAAAAAGGAGTACAGAGCCTGGTCGACCAGAGCTACTGGACCTCGGAAACCGAGGTCATCGGGGCAGCCGGAGCTTATCTGGGAGAGAAAGTGGACGGAGTTATCGGCGTGACGGCTTTCTCCTGCGGGCCCGATTCTCTGATGATGAGCGTAGTCAAACATCAGGTCAGCGTCGAACATAACACGCCCTTTCTGTGTCTGACGGTGGATGAGCATAGCTCCGAGACCGGTATGATAACCAGATTGGAAGCTTTCCTGGAAATGATCGTTAGAAAGAAGAGGAAAAGTTAAGATATGCGCATCACTTTTCCCCATATGGGACAGCTTTATATAGGTTTGAAAGCCCTTTTTAATAACATCGGAGTCGAACCGGTCATACCGCCTTTTACCACCCGCCGGACTCTATCTCTGGCCACCCAGTATTCGCCTGACGGCCTGTGTATTCCCTACAAGATAATCCTGGGTAATATGATAGAAGGCCTGGAGAAGGGCGCCGATACTATCTTGACAGTCGGCGGTACCAATACCTGCCGTATGGGTTATTATCACCGTGTCCAGGAACAGATACTTAGAAACATCGGTTATAAAGACCTTCAGATGTTCCCTATCGGTCTGGCTAATAACAAATTCGGCGGGTTCATGGGCGTTTTAAAGAAATGCTCTCCATCCAGTTCCTGGCCCAGGATAATTTCAGCATTCAATTTCGCTATATACAAGATGACGGTCCTGGACGATCTGGAGATTCTGGCCAATGAAATCCGCCCGGTTGAAGCCAAAATCGGCGCTGTCAGCCAGGTCTACCGCGCCGGAGTAAGCGCTGTGGATAAAGCCTCTGATTTAGGGGCATTACGTAAAGTCTCCCGTGAATACAAGTCTGAACTGAAGCATATCGTAACTTTATCCGACCGCGATCCCCTGCGCATCTTGATCGTAGGTGAAATTTACGTGGTGCTAGACCCCTTTTCCAACTTGGATATTGAACAGGAATTAGCTAAAATGGGAGTCATCACCAGGCGCAGTCTGTACACCTCCCGCTGGATAAAATGGAGCCTTTTCCTGAATCCGCTGGGGATCGACCAGTGGGGTAAAGTCCACCGGGCGGCCCGACCCTATCTGACCCGTGATATCGGCGGTGACGGGTGGGAAACGGTGGGCGAAAAAATTTCAGGCGCGCATCATTTCGACGGCATGGTACATCTATCACCCTTCACCTGTATGCCTGAGACCATGGCCCAAAATTTTATGCTGAACATTAAAGAAGGCTTACCGGTACTTTCTGTTTCGCTGGATGAGCAAACCTCCAAAGCCGGGCTGGTAACCAGATTAGAAGCCTTTGTGGATATGATAAAAAGGAAAAAATTACGCAATTTGAGGATAGCGCATGAAAGCATTTCTAGGCATTGATGTTGGCTCCGTCTCAACAAAGATGGCCGTTCTGGATGAAGCGCATAAACTGGTCGCTTCACATTATATTTCAACCCAGGGCCAACCCATCAAACAGATTTGCCGGTTGATAAAGGTACTAGAAGAAGTCCTGCCTGAGGGCCTGACTATCAGCGCCGTGGGTGCCACCGGCAGCGCACGTTACCTGGCCGGGCATATAGTCGGAGCGGATATCGTTAAAAACGAAATCACCTCTCACGCCATCGCTGCACTAGATTTCTGCCCCACAGTACAATCAGTCATAGAAATCGGCGGACAGGACAGTAAGCTGATTATCATCCGGGACGGGATTGTGACAGATTTTGCCATGAATACCGTTTGTGCCGCCGGCACAGGCAGCTTCCTGGACCATCAGGCCTTGCGGCTGGGCATCAATATCGCAGATTTCAGCCAGACCGCTCTGCAGTCCGATAATCCGGTACGGATTGCCGGACGCTGTACCGTCTTTGCTGAATCGGATATGATACACAAACAGCAGATTGGACATTCGATACCGGATATTCTGTACGGACTGTGCCAGGCGCTGGTCAGAAACTATCTGAGCGATATCGGCCTCGGCAAAGACATCCGTCCCCCGGTACTTTTCCAGGGCGGAGTGGCCTTCAACAAAGCTATCGCCAAAGCCTTCGAACAGGAACTGAAGACCGAATTGATCATACCGCCGCACAATGCCGTGATGGGCGCAATCGGCGCCGCCATACTGGCTAAAGAAGAAATCCAGGAAACCGGCAAAACGACCAATTTCAAAGGCTTTGAACTGGCAGACCTAAACTATACCACCTCTTCCTTTATCTGCTCGGCCTGTCCCAACAGCTGTGAAATTATACAGGTTAAAGCAGAGAACAGCGTGGTGGCCCGCTGGGGCGGTCGCTGCGAGCGCTGGCAAATCAACTCCGTGGATGAAGGGGTCAAGGTCGCTAAAAAGGCCTAGACGTCCCGGCGCTGGGCTTTGACAAACAAAAAGGGCGGTCTGCGTACGGTATCCGTCAGTTCCGGCCATTGCTTCTGGTCTTCTTCCGTGGCAGACGGCTCAGCCGTTGCCAGGATAGTCAGTCCGGCCCCGATCAGGCTATTGATAAGGGCTGACAATGTGCGGTGATATTTGATGACGCCCTCCACGAACCAGTGACTCTCACGCTTCCCCTCCCGGCTATAGCAGTCCAGCGGCCAGTACAGTTTCTTGCCAGCCGCATCTTTCACCCAGCCCCGGTGAATCCCCTGGCAACTGGTGGCGATAGGATGCTCGATTGAAAAGATCAGTATTCCCTGTGGTCTAAGCCAGTCGTGAATTTTTTCGAACAGGGCAGACAGGTCTTCCACATAATGAAAAGCCAGAGAACTGACTATCAGATCGAAGCTCTGCGGCTCGAACTGCACATCTTCCATGGCTTGATTGAGATAGGTGATATTCGGCAGCGGCTCTTTAGCCGCCAGGGCCAGCATATTGGAAGAAATATCCACGCCGGTCACACTTTCAGCCCCATCTTGACCAGCCGGCGGCATAGTTCACCTGACCCACAGCCCAGGTCGAGCACGACCGCATCTTTGACCTCCGGCAGTAAAGACAGCATCGCCAACTGCTCGATGCTTTCATTCAGTCCGGACTGAGTCTCCCGCATGTGCTGATAGCCTTTAAAAAATCCCGCTGTATCATATATATTTTGTTTCATTTAGCAGCCTCGCGGATAAAACGCTCACGGCCTTTTAATTCTACCTTTATTCGCTCATCATTATCCAGTACATTTAACTTCTTGACATCTCAGTCTCGAAATCTTACCTTAATAATAACAAGGGAATCTCTCGGTTCTTTACCGCTGCGGTCAGGCAAATACCCTCTTATCAAAGATAAGAGGCCCGGCCCGGTTTCCCCTGTTGAGTTGAATGCTGATATAAAGGAGCTCAATATGACAAAAACTCCCCAGGAACTGTTAAAAGAAAGGTCCCAGCGGCTGATTGACACTATAGCCATGCGGGTACCGGACCGTATCCCCATTGAACTGGCCTTAGGTTATTTTCCCGCTAAATACTGCGGCATCTCTGCTGAAGCAGCCTACTATGATTATGAGGCCTGGACCGCCGCCTGCAAAAAGACTGTTACCGCCTTCAATGCCGATATAAGCGGCGTCCAGCCCTTTACTCCCGGTAAAGCCTTGGAGTTGCTCGATCCTCATAACATGATGTGGCCGGGACACGGCGCGACGGGAACTCACCAGTACGTCGAACTGGAGACCATGAAGCCGGGTGAATATGCGGAACTGATCTCCAACCCCGGCGAATATATGCTGCGTAAATATGTGCCGCGCATCGCGGGCAGCGCGGCCGGACTGGAATTACTGCCGGAGCTGGCGGCCTCTACCGGAGGCTATTACGGTGCGCTGGCGCTGGCTAATGCCCTGGCAGATCCCACCCTTTTCAGCGCTTTTGAAAGGCTCAAGCAGGCCGGAGAGGAATTCAAAAAGTGGGAACCCAAAATGATGCAATTCCAGAAAGACCTGGAAGAGATGGGCTTCCCTGCTTACATGGATGGTATGGCCGTGGCTCCATTCGATGCTGTCTCGGATAACCTGCGCGGTATGAAAGGCACTATGATGGATATGTACCGTCAGGCCGATAAATTACTGGAAGCTGTAGACGCCATCAACAAACGCCAGAAAGCCCGCATGCCGCAGGCCGTCCCCGGCCGTCTTAACCGGGTGGGCATGATGCTGCACCGCGGCTCGGAAGGTTTTATGTCTATCAAGCAATTTGAGAAATTTTACTGGCCCACCCTCAAAGATACCATCTGTTCACTGGTGGAAAACGGACAGACACCCCTGGTCTTTTTCGAAGGTGATTATACGTCCCGCCTGGAATACCTGCTGGAACTGCCCAAGGGCAAAGTCTTCGCACATATGGACTCTACTGATATCAAAAAAGCCAAGGACATCCTGAAAGGGCATCTGTGTATCAGCGGCAATATGCCCTGCTCGTTACTACAGACCGGTACTCCGGCCGAGGTCGAGGAATATACCAAAAACATGATCGATATCTGTAAACCTGGAGGCGGTTTCGTCATGTCATCCCGTGCTCCGGTAGATATGGCCAAACCTGAATGCCTTAAAGCCTTCGTGGACACCACTTTTAAATACGGCAATTACTAGACCGGCGGTCTTGATTCAGGCAGCGGGGCCATCCTCGAAAGGATGGCCCCGCTGCTCTTTTTATTGGAAGCTACGCGGAGCGTATAATGCCCGATAATATAATCGTTTATGTATTATGTATTATGATAGTCGTATTTTTAGATACGAAGCTTTTTCAAAAATCCCCCAAAATTGTGTGATTAAAGTCACAGTGTGACTGCCGTCATATATATCCACACAGGTATCATCGTAAAATGGATATCGGAAGTAGTATAACTATTAATCTATATAGTAAAGGATATCGAATAGCTATGAGATGGGGAATGGTAATCAATATCTCTCGCTGCATCCGTTGTCACGCCTGCGTTGCAGCCTGCCGTATCGAGCACTTCTTGCCACTAAGAATCACCTGGCCTCGCCTGATTGCCTGGGAAAAGGAGACCGGTTACGGACCTGAATTAACCACCATACCGGTCCGTTGTAATCAGTGCAAAGAGGCCCCCTGTGTGCAGGTCTGCCCTGCCCAGGCGACCACCAAACGGCCTGATGGTATCGTACAGGTAGACCAGAACAAATGCGTGGGTTGCCGCTATTGCGTCATCGCCTGTCCTTATCAGAATCGTACCTTCCTTTCCAAAGACCGAGACCCCGGCTATTTCCCGGGTCACAGCAAGACTAATTTCGAGAAGAAAGGCAAAAAGCTCTATCCTCACCAGGTCGGTACCACTGAAAAATGTAATTTCTGTATGGAACGCATCGACTATGGTCTGGCCAATGGACTGAAACCGGGAGTAGACCGCGATGCCACTCCTGCCTGCGTCAACACCTGTCAGGCCAGGGCTTTAACCTTCGGCGACCTTGACGACCCCAACAGCGAAGTATCCAAACTGATCAAGCAGCATCACGGTTTCGTCATGCATGAGGAATACGGGACGGAACCCTCGGTCTATTATATCGATCCGGGAATCGCTAATGCGCCCTCCAACAAAGCTCCTCTGGAAGCTCAAACCGGCGGACACATGCCGGGGTTGAGCACTCAGGTAGAAAGCGCCAGAGTTATATTTGCTAATCAAAAGCGGGAGGAGTCCAAATAACATGAATATGCAGACTTCACGCCAGTGGATGGTCACCCACGAATGGATGGTCAACGGCAATAAACAAAGCGAATGGATCGAAAAACGCGGTATATTACTCTGGCTGGCTTTTTATGCCGGAGGTCTGGGCTGCGGACTTTATATAGTCTCCCTGTTCTTTGACAACCTGCTGGGTATGGCAATCGGCTGGTTTATCGTGTCTGTTATCAAAGGCGGACTGCACTTCACCTTCCTGGGCAAACCGGCCAGGTTCTGGAGACTGGTTATGCACCCGCAGACCTCCTGGCTTTCCAGGGGTCTGATGTTTGTAGTCGGCTTCGCCGGTTTCGGCTTTATCCAGATTATACTTTCTTATTTCGTGCCCGAACTGACCGGTCTAATTTTAGCTTTAAAAATCATTGCCGGTATCTTCGCTCTCTGTGTCGCCACTTACACCGGTTTTGTTCTGAACAATGTTAAAGGCGTCCCCTACTGGGGTCTTTCCCTGCTGCCCGTCCTTTTTGTGGCCTGCGGTATTCTGGGCGGTTTCGGCATGACTGTGGCCATCGGAGCTTTCGATGAAAGCATCAATCTGCATGCCGCTGAAATGGGCAGCCGTATCATGCTGATTGTTAATATTGTGCTGATTGCCCTGTATCTGGGCATCGAAGCCCGCCGCGAAGGAACCGGCAAAAAGTCCGTTCTGATGCAAATCAGAGGTTCCGCTTCGGTCCAATTCTGGGTCGGCGTGGTACTCTTCGGTATCGTGATACCGGTGGCAATCGCCATCTCCAGTATCTTCACCGGAGAAGCCACCTCCTGGGTGCTGGTCTTCGGCACCGCCTGTGAAATCGTCGGCGGCGCCATGCTGCGTTATTGCGTATTAAGATCCGGTATGTATAATCCGATTCTTATGACAGACTCATTAAAAAGAGGTCAGACTGATGTCCGAGCGTAAAGTAACATTAACTACCTGTAAAAGCTGCCACGGCGGTTGTGGCGTCAAAGTCACAACTGAAGACGGAGTGATCGTCAAAATCGAAGGCAACCCCAATTCTTTAACCAAAGGCACGATGTGCTCTAAAGGCCTTTCCAGCA
>DAOUFH010000203.1:0-16150 GCA_034429955.1 Dehalococcoidales bacterium | reverse complement strand
TAAAAGAGAAGGGCGGCTATGATGTGGTAGCTATTTACCGTATGGCCCACGGTAAAGCCTGTGTCTGGACAATGGCGGAAAATTTCGCACCCAAGACCTATATCGAGTTTTAAAATTGACCATCCGCAATTTCTATAGCAGCGATTATTCTTAAAAAAAGAGGGCTTAAGCCCTCTTTTTAATCTCAAGGAGGAACAAGATGGACTTGAAAGGCAAAGTGGCTTTAATCACCGGCGCAGGCACCGGTATAGGAACGGCGATTGCCGCCCGTTTTGTAGCGGAGGGGGCACTGGTCTGTATCAGCGGACGACGTCAGGCCAGGCTGGACACGGTGGCTGAAAGCCTGCCCAAAGGACAGGTAACCACCTGCGCCGGAGACGTCGCCGATATAAACAGCGCCCTCCGGATGGTGGAAAAAACTGTTGAGTTCGGCGGTAAAATAGATATCCTGGTTAACAATGCCGGTATCGACCCTTCCGGCACTGTTGCCGACCTGGACCTGGAGACCTGGCACAAGGTCATCAATACCAATTTGACAGGGCCGTTCCTGACTATGAAGGCCGCTATTCCTTATATGCAGAAGAACGGCGGAGGCTCTATCATCAATATCGCCTCCCTGGCCGGAATACGCTGCATACCCGCTATGCCGGCTTATTGCTCAAGCAAAGCCGGTCTGATTATGTTAACCCAACAGGCTGCCCTGGACTACGGCCCGGCCAAAATCCGCTGCAATGTGGTCTGTCCGGGAGCCATCAAAACCGAAATGCTTAAAAATTCGATGCAGGCTCTGGCCGGGGCCTTGAAAACCGATGTCGAAGGAGCTTTGAAACATATGACCTCTTATTCTCCTTTGAAACGGGCCGCCGAAACCACTGAAATGACCGGCATCTGCCTGTATCTGGCCAGTGATGACTCCACCTTTATGACCGGCGCCGTTCTGGTAGTCGATGGCGGAGCCCATATTGTAGATGTCAACGGAGCGGCTGTCAGCAGCGTCGGCTTGAGCTGGGGCCGCGGCTAAATAAAAACTGACTCATTGGAAAAAATAAAGCCCGGTCCAGCCTGCAGGCTGGACCGGGCTTGTCTTAATGGTGTTAGGCTTCTTCAGGTTGCATCGGCACCGGTACGGAAATTGACCACAGCCACCAGCAGGAAGACCAGGGTAAAGGCAGCCAGCGCCACCATATTCCAGACTACATCGACGCCCCGGGCGCCGAAAAGCATCAGGTTATTGAACCCTTCATTGGCCCAGCCGTGAGGAGTAACCTTGGCCAGGAACTGCATCCAGTCCGGCACGATAAAGAGCGGCCACCAGCAGCCCCCCAGGGGAGCCATCAGCAGGGCACACAGCACCGCCAGAGCACTGGCCGAACGCTCAGTTTTGACCAGCGTAGCCAGCATCACTGAGAAGGCAGCCGACATCAATACCATCAGGAAAGACAGTACAAAAACCGCCCAGGGGTCCACCCCCAGTTCGACATGAAAGACCAGAATTCCAAAAGTCCAGAATATGATTATCTGCACCAGGCCGCGGAATACACCGCCCAGAAAGATCCCGCCCAGTATCGATTCTTTTCTGACCGAACTGGCCAGCAACCTCTCCAGGGTGTGACTGCGGCGCTCCTGTATGATATCGACAGCCGCTATCGCGGCTGCGAAGAAGACAAACATCACCAGGTAGCCGGGCACTACGAATGAAGAGGAATTGACTGCTTCGACCTCGCCTATTTTTTCCACCTGGTATTCCACCAGTGAGACCTGGCCGGCCGTAGACAGTTGGCGGGCAGATATCGCCGCTACCACTTCCTGTATCTGAGCGGGGGGGACTCCCTGCTGAGACAAAACCGCCGCTACGGTATGCAGCTCAATCCGGTGTGAATTGATTATCGCAGCCAGACTGTCGGCCAGACCGTGCAAGGCCATACGCACATCGCTGGCATCCGCCTGAGATACTATCTCCATAGAAGAACCCCGGCCGGCCATGATATTGGCGGTGAAATCCGCCGGAAAACCCAGGAACCCGCTCATTTGCCCGGCTTCTACAGTCGCTCTGGCCTGGTCGTAATCCTTCGCCCACACAATCACCGCTCCGCTATGCTCAGGATTATCGGCATCCTGAGTCTCCAGGGCCTGAATGATCTCAACGCTCAAACCTTCGCTTTCCTGAGTCGCCAGATACAGATACAACGAGTCATCATCAGCCACATTATTGCCCATCAGCAGATTGAACATCACGATAAATAAAAACGGAAACAGGATGAACATGATAACTGCCGTGCGATCTGTCACAAAGAGGCGTAAGTTTTTGAGGGCGATGAACCAGACATGTTTCAGATTAATCATCTTATTTGCCCCCCTGTGAGACTCTAAAGAGTAGCCGGCTGATTATCAGACCTGCCACAGCCACACCTAACAGCACCAGCAACTGGTGGCTGACATCACCCAGTGAACTGCCCCTGATGATAATGCTATCGAAGGCCTGATTAGCATAGGTATTGATGGAGAATTTGCTGAGTGTACCCAGCAAGGTGCCTTCAGTTACTGGCATAAAGGTACCGGCCAGCATCACCATCAGCATGGTGAAGAACACCGCAATCCAGGTCGCCTGGTTGCGGGTACGCGAAACAGAGCCGATGATGATACCCAGCGTACTGCAGGCGGCCGAAAATACCAGAGCCAGGACAGCGGCCTGTAAAAAGGTCAGAGGAGTGAACAAACCGAAAACCGCATAAGCCAGGGCCATCAGGATAATGGTCTGAATAAAGCCGCGGGCGGTATAAGCTAAAAATTTGCCGGCGAACAGCTCGCTGACTTTCAAACGGGTGGCCATCAATCTTTCCAGGGTGCCCCGGGCGCGCTCATCCACCAGCGATTGGGCTGTCAGGTTAACAGCGAAAAGTACAAACATAGTCATAATACCCGGCAAAAATTGACTGATGGGGTCGTTCTCCCCTCCCAGAGTGTCCTCCACGACCTTCACAGCAGGCTCAATTTGCTCCTGCGCCAGCACTCCCGCCAGAGCGGAGTTAATTTGTGACTCGTCCACGCCCGGCAGATCTTGCCGTAAATAGTGTTCCAGCAGGACTTGCTGGCTGATTTTATCCGCTGCTCCCTGCACCAGCCCGGCGGTGATCTGGCCTTCCGTGCTGCCGTTGCCGCGTTGTTTGAAGACTATTTGGGCCGTCTCGCCGGCCGTCAACTTTTCCGTAAAATCAGCTGGAATAAAAATCGCCAGGTAAATATTGGACCGTCCCAGCCTGGCATCAGCCTCATCAGCCGGAAGGAGTTCAATTTTAAGCCCGCTATAGCTGCCGAGTTCATCCAGCAACTGCTGGGAATACCGGCCGTTTTCATCGGCGTTCACGATATAGGCTGTGCCGTTGAACAGGTTCTGCCCGCCGAAGGCGCCGTACATCAAACCGAAGATTAAAACCGGCAGCACCAGGCTGAAGAGCAGGTCGCCTTTATCATAGATAAAATCCTTAACCTCTTTAAGCGCGATATAAAATGCCTTTTTCATATCAATCTCTCAGGCTCCGGCCGGTCAGCTTCAGGAAGACCTCCTCCAGAGAAGTGTGCTCAGGGTCACCGATCTGGCTCTTGAGCGCCAACGGGGTGTCCATGGCGATAATTTTACCGCCGTCCATAATGGCCACCCTTTTGCAGAGCCGGTCGGCCTCTTCCATATAATGCGTGGTATACAGGATGGTCATACCTTTTGCGCGCAGCCCCTGGATAGTCTCGAAGATATTGTTGCGCGATTGAGGGTCTATGCCTACAGTGGGTTCATCCAGGAAGATTAATTGAGGGCTGCCCATCAGGGCGATCGCCAGATTGACTCTGCGTTTCATGCCTCCGGAAAACTTGTCCACCCGGCCCTTTTTGGCCCGGTCTTCCAGTCCCATCAGTTTAAGATTCTCCATGGCCTGTTCACGGGCCCGGGCGCTGCTGAGACCGGCCATACGGCCGAAGAAGACCAGGTTATCGAAAGCCGACATATCGGCGTATAAAGCCAGTTCCTGCGGGCAAATTCCTATCAGGCCCCTGATCTTGTCAGGCTGGTGTCTTAAAGAAAAGCCGCCGATCGTCACATCGCCTTTATCCGGAGGGGTGACTGTAGAGAGTATACGAATTGTAGTCGTTTTACCGGCCCCGTTGGGGCCCAGCAACCCGAAAATTTCGCCTTTTTCGATTGAAAAGGATACTCCGTCAACCGCTTTGAGGTCTTTGAAACTTTTATGCAGGTCCTGCGCGACAAGATATGCTTCAACCACGGTCTTCAACCTCCCTATGCATAAAAAAATAAGAACTGAGAGCATTATAGCATTTCCAGGGAGTTTACAATTTGGACAAGAGAGGGGTTTTTGCCTGGCCAAAGGGGGAGGTCTGCGAAAGCGCTTATTTAAAGGCGATGTAAATACCCGCCGCACCAAAGAAGAGAGGCCGGTAGTCTACCGCTCTGAAGCCATGTTGGATAAGAAATTCACGCATCTCAGCGGGAGCATAATAGCGGCAGGTCGATTCAGCCAGATAGCGGTAAGCCGCTTTATTGCCGGAAATCCAGCCGCCGAGAGGGGCAACATATTTGCGCATATAGGCATGATTAAGGGCCCTGATGAGCCTGTTGGCCGGCTGGCTGGATTCGACGATCACGAAGCGACCGCCCGGTTTCAGCACTCTTACGATTTCAGATAAGTGGGCTTCCGCCAGTGGATTTTTATAGGTCAGATTGCGGAAAGCGAAGGAAATGCCCACACAATCGAATTCAGCATCGCCGAACGGCATTTCAGACACTTCACCCCGGATGAACTTGATGGCTTTGCCGGCCTGCCGGGCCTTGCGCGTGGCGATATCCAGCATAGGCAGGCTGTAATCATAACCCTTGATTACCGGGGCATGTTTGGACATCCCGGCAATCGTAATCGCCAGATCGCCCGTACCGCAGCACAGGTCCAGTATATACCTGGGCCAGCCCAGCAGACAGGTGCGGGCCGCTTTATTACGCCAGCTACGGTCCATACCCCAGGTAATCAGCGTATTAATCAGGTCATAATGCGGAGGTACCATGGTGAACATTTCATGCAGTGGTTTTTTGCTTTCACTTTCGGACTGATTAACCAATAGACTCTCCGTTAATAATGGTTAGTTATTTGTGATTCGTTTTTAGTATCTAGACTGTTAGATTTTTAGCTTTTAGACCACCCTACCCGGATAATCCTTGTCCCCCATACAAAGGGAAGAAAAGGAAAGGATTTGGCCCTCTCTCGAAACTGACGGCTGATAACTGATGGTCATTCTATGCGATCGCTTCAGGGATTAATTAATGTTCACGATGACGATGACATTCCTGAAGCATTAATCCTGATTCACCCCCGGTTCCATATTAAGTTATTGGTATTTATTGGTAGTATTTAAATCACCGTCCCCAGGATGTAACCGATGCCCAGAAGCAGCTGGGTGACCAGTACCACCAGCACGTTTTTGGACATAGCAGGCAGCAATTTATTCAGGTTATCGTACTGGAAAGCACCCTGCACCGCCATCACGGCAAAGGGAATAGTAGCCAATCCCAGCAGACAGTATACCGGCATCCAGCCGAATATCACAGCAAGGATAATCCAGACATAGGTCAATACGTTGCACAGTGTATATACCACGGCAGCCCGCTTTTTCCCGACTGTGATCGGCAGTGTTTTGCGGTTGCCGGTCCTGTCGGCTTCAACATCGGGAAACTCATTGAGCAGGAGCAGATTAAGCACCAGGAAGCCGGCCGGAATCGAGGCGGCCAGTGCGTTCAGAGAATAGCCTCCGGTCTGTACAAAATAAGCGCCCAGCACCGGCAGGACCCCCAGTCCCACACCCGGCGACCATTCAGGGAAATAATTACGGAGTATCACCGAGGTGTACAGCAGTATGCAAAAAGCGCCCAGCGCCAGCAGAGGCAGCAATTGCCAGCCTTCCACCACTGTAAAAAAGGCCCCTACCGGTATAGCCAGTAAAAAGCAGATTAAGCCATACCAGAAGACCTGCCGGGAGGTCAGCTTGTTGGCCGGCAGTATACCGCTGCCGCCGCTGAAGGGCGTCTTTAGTGTTTTTAAATCGATTCCGCTTTTATAATCAAAATAGTCGTTCAGAATATTGACTGACATATGAGCCAGGGCCAGCCCAATCAGGGCCAGCACGGCATAGAAAGCATTATAGCTTCCAGCATGGTCCCAGACCGCAGCGGTAGTACCCACCAGAACCAGCACAACCGGTAAAAGCAGATATTGAGGCCTGGCTTCCAGGAACCAGATCTTAAGGCCGGGGCTATTCTTAGATTGAATAGTGGATGCTGTCGTCAATTACGTCTCCTTTTATTCATTCACTTTCAATAATATAGTGCCGGTTATTTGAAAAAAAGTCCCCTTCCACAATTTTTGGGGAAAGGGACCGCTGTGGGACTTATAATTACCGCCGGTTAATCAGGTCAATAACAGAGTGACTATAGAGATAGCCACAAATAAGACAATAAGCACGATAGTGAAATTAAAGAGGGTCTTTTCCACACCACGACGAGTCCGGTAAACGGTATCCGACTGTCCGAAAATACCGCCCAGTCCACCGCCCTTAACCTGGAATAAAATAGCGAAGATCAGGGCCAGCGCTATTACAATCAACGCGATATTCAGATATAAATCCATGTGTTATTTCCCCTCTATTTTCTTTATTAACAAGTCTTGAGCTTGAGCAGCGTTAGCCCGGCCTTTGGTGGCTTTCATCACCTGTCCCACCAGGAACTTGACGGCCTGAACTTTACCGGCCTTATAGTCAGCCACAGGCTGGGGATTAGCCGCCACAACCTGCTCGACAGCCGCATCGATCTCGCCGGCATCGGTAATCTGACTTAGACCTCGCTGCTTTATTATATCATCAGCGGATTTACCCGTGTTAAACATTTCTTCAAAGACCATTTTGGCGCTGGTACCGTTGATGGAACCGGACTGCACCAGATCAATCAGATGGTTCAATTCAGCGGGATTGACTTTTACCTCTTTGATATTGCAATTCCCGGCATTCATCAGCCGCGAACATTCTCCCAGCAGCCAGTTGCTGACCAGTTTGGCTTTGGCCGGTACGGCACTTTCACTTTTCAAACAGCTCTCAAAATAGTTCGCCATGTCTCTGGTCTCGGTCAACAGATTGGCATCATACAGCGGCAACCCGTATTGACTCATAAAACGGTCACGCCTGGCCTCCGGCAATTCCGGCAGCAAGGTTTTTACTTTATCCACCCACTGCTGTTGAATGAAAAGGGGAGGTAAGTCCGGCTCGGGGAAATAGCGATAATCATGAGCATACTCTTTACTGCGCTGAGATACCGTTTTGCCGCCGTCTTCTTCAATCCAGCCGCGTGTCTCCTGCACCGGTTTTTGTTCCGCTTCAGCCAGCTGGCGCTGCCGTTTGGATTCATACTCCAGGGCGCGGAAAACCGCCCTGAAACTATTCATATTTTTAACTTCCACTTTAGGTCCGAACTCGCTGGAGCCCACAGGCCGTATGCTGATATTGGCATCACAGCGAAAACTACCTTCCTCCATGTTACCGGTCGAAACGCCCAGATATTGCAGAATGCTGCGTAGCTTGATCAGGTACTGGCGAGCTTCCTCTGCCGTGCGTAAATCCGGTTCGCCCACGATCTCCATCAAGGGGGTGCCTGCCCGGTTGATATCCACCAGACTGCGGCTTTCTCCCAGTCCGGTATTATGATGAATCATCTTGGCGACATCTTCTTCCAGATGCACTCTGGTGATGCCCGCCTTTTTTTTGACTCCGTCCACCTCAATGTTCAACCAGCCCTTCAGGCCGATAGGCATATCGAACTGCGATATCTGGTAACCTTTCATAAGGTCCGGATAGGGATAGTTTTTACGGTCGAACTTGGAGTGTTCTGAGATAGAACAATTCAAAGCCAAAGCCGTCATCATCACGTACTCAATAGCTTGCTGATTGAGGGTAGGCAGCACACCCGGCATACCCATGCAGACCGGGCAAACATGAGTATTGGGCGGTGCGGCGGCATAATCCGCACTGCAGCGGCAATACATTTTACTTTTAGTCAATAGCTGGGCATGTACTTCCAGCCCGATAATCGTTTCATATTCCATAAAGCACAACCCTGCCGGCCTTGATTCGGTAAGCGGCCGTGGAGCATTCAAATTAAACCCATGCCTTAAAACCGCCACTACGGGCAGCTTAATAACAACTAAGTATACCAAAGATTATGATTAACTGACAAGGTAAAATTGTGCAGACGCAACTTGACATCAGGCATAGTCCCTGATAAACTTTTTAATTGGGCTGTCAATACAGCCTTTTCTTTATCCCCGAGGCCCCATGGTGTAGCGGTCTAACATGCCACCCTGTCACGGTGGAGATCGCGGGTTCAAATCCCGCTGGGGTCGCCAGCTATTTTCAGCCGGCGTTTTCCTTGCCTGATTGTATCCCTCTAGCTATTGTCGTATTTTCTTACCGTACTATATTGTCGAAAATCTTCGGCGTCAGCCCTAATCTATATGTACATCCACCACTGCCGCCTGCCCGGATTTTACTTTTGCCACAGCCTCCTGCAGGATGGGCAGTACATCCTCAGGCGACTTAACGACCTGGCCGTAAGCGCCGCAAGCGCTAGCAATCTGGAAAAATTCAGGTGCGGGATTTATCAGGGAGTTTTCGATACCCTCTTTCCATTCCCCCCGGAAAAGCATTTTTATCGCTCCATACGCCCGGTTATTAAAGATCACACACAGGAAGGGAGCCTGGTAACTGGCCGAGGGCCACAGCGTGGCTACAGGTCCTCCATAGATAAAAGCGCCGTCTCCCATCAGAGCTACCACCAGTTTTTCAGGTGCGGCTATCTTGGCGCCCAGAGCCGCTCCCAGCGCCCAGCCGATAGTGCCGCCTGCGCAGCCCACCAGGGTGCCGGGCTTTGAACGCGGGATCTGCCGTAGGACTGAATCCGAGGTTGTTATCGTCTGGTTGACGATAATGGTATCGCTGTCGACAACCCGGTTGATGCAATAAGCCAGCCATTCGGCTGATATCGGTTTGCGGGCAGCATAGAGTCGCCCCTCTTCCTGCCAGTTCTTTCGCCTGTGCTGATTTTCGGCTCCAATTCGCTCCGCCCGTCTCTGAATCTCAATACGCTGTCCGGCGCTTAATCCGGCGCGTAGCAGCGCTGTCAGCCGCGGGATAATTTCTGCTGAATTGCCCTGAATGGCGACGTCGGGACGGCGGTCCCAGAGCCGCTCACCCTGTTTAACAAAATCATTATCTATATGAATGAATCTGGTCTCATCTTTCGGTCTGATGTCGGGAGAAGCATAAGGGATATCGTAATCAATCGCCAGCAGCACATCGGCTGAGAGAAAATAAGGTCTGTCTACGGTGGGTTCCAGACTGGCGCACAAGGGATGTTCCGAGGGAAAATTCATACGCATCGGAGCGGTCACTACCATGGCTCCCAGGGTTTCCGCCAGGTCAACCAGATAACTCACCGCCATGGGATTACGGCCGCAATAACCGGTCATTATCAGCGGGTTTACAGCATTTTGCAATAAAGCGGCAGCCTGGGCCAACAGACCTTCATCCACCGCCGCCCAGTCTCCTGCTGAGGCCGCTGTAAGCGGGGACATTTCTGCTTTTCGGGAGATTATATCGAGCGGATAACTAAGATAGACCGGACCGCAAGGTTCGCTAAGCGCCCGCTGAAAAGCTTCTTGCAAGACCGCCTGAAAGTTTTCCTTTTCAGATACCCGGTGGTCCCATTTAACACAGTTACGCAGCATAGTGCCCGGGTCGAAGGGCTCCGCACGCCAGTTCAAACGTCCCGGCCTGGACATATCGGCAGCACAGATGATCACCGGCACTTTGCCGTACCAGGCCTGCTGTATGGCACCCCCCACCTGCTGCGTACCCAGCTCCGCATGTACCAAGACTACCTGCGGCTTTCCCGATATCAAATAATGTCCGTGAGCAGCGTTGAGGGCGGCAAACTCATCCAGGCACATCACCGGACGAGGAGCCGGTTGGCCGCGCGCTTTAAAGCGGGCCGCTGCCGATAAAAAGGGCACTACATCCAGCCCGGGATTATAGAAGATGTCTTCGACCCCTTGAGCATTCAGCACCCGGATAAAGATGTCCCGGCCCGTATAGAGAGCCATATTCTCACCGCCTTGTTTTTACTTTTTGCGCTCCCGGCGTTCAGCCCTGCGCTCCTTTCCGACGGTTAAACGGTAGTTCAGTCATAATTTGTCATCTACTGCAGCCTCGATCAGACACAACTGCGGTTTTTTAAAGGCCTCTTTAAGCAGTCCTCTCAAACTCTGCGGGTCTTCCGCTTTTTGCGCAGACAATCCCAGTGAGTTAGCCAGCCCGCAGAAATCGATACGGGGATCGCTCAGGTCCGTACCCAGGCATTCCTCAGCCCCATTATCTCTTAAAATTTTATTCTTCATAATCCTGACCTGACGGAAGGCCGCATTGGCTAAGATCAGGTATATCACGGGAATTTTGTAATGCGCCGCAGTCCAGAGGGTCTGAATCGACCACATGGCGCTGCCGTCACCGCTGATACATAAGACCGGACGCTCCGGGTCTGCCAGTTTTACCCCCAGGGCACCCGGCAACCCCCAGCCGATACTGCCTCCGCCGCGCGCCCTGAGATAGCTCAGGGGTTCTTTCAAATCCAGAGTCTGGCGCAGTACAGCCGAAGCCGACCAGCAATCATCTACGATGCGGACGCCAGCCGGGCATTCCTCTTTGATTATCTGCATGACACTCGAGACCGCCATGGGAACATGTTCGAATTCAGCAGCGGCCTTCTTGTGCAGTCCCTCTCTCTTCAGATTGTTCTCAGAGGCGATTCTCTTTTTTCTCTCCGCTACCGCACGCTTATCAGATACGGACAGTCCTTCCTGGTAAAGCCTGCTCAGTACCGGCAGCGCAATTTTCAGATTGGACTGTACCGCCACATCGACCGGGTAATTCTTGGCTAACTGCCAGGCATCATCATCGATCTGAATGATTTTTAAACCGGGCGGTACGATGGACTTTTCCGTAAAAACGGCCTGGCAGAAGAATAATGAGCCCAGTACCACCAGGACATCGTACTTTTGCAGCATTTCTCTCGTAGCGGCGCTGTTAACGTCTATATCTCCGCAGTAAAGAGGATGCCGGGTCGGGAAATTAACATCCGCCATCCATTGCTGATAGACCGCCGCACCGCACAATTCGGCCAGTGCCACTACTTCAGCCAGGGCTTCGTTCTGGGTGATACCGTCCTCGACCAGTAACAGCGGATTCTCAGCCTCCAGCAGCAGAGCCGCCGCCTTTTGCAGGGCAGCAGGATCGGGCAGGGCCTTCACGTAAGGTGCGCTGCCGGGCACATATTCAAAATCACAGGTCTGCTGCAGCAAATTCTGCGGTATCGCCACAAAAACCGGCCCCCGGGGCGGATAAAGTGCAACTTTAAAGGCCTGGCGCATAACCAGCGGAATATCCGCAGCATTGACTATCTCAGTGGACCATTTGGTGAACGGGCGGGCGATTGCCGTCAGGTCGGCCTGCAGAGCTGGCTCAGCGGCAGCCAGCCGTTTGTCCTGCTGACCGGCAGTAACTATCAGAGGGACTCCACCCTGTAGTGCATTGTACATTAATGGTAAAGCGGCGGAAAGGCCGGTATTGGTATGCACATTGACTATGCCCGGTTTGCCGCTGATGCGAGCGTAGCCTTCCGCCATACCGGCCGCCACAGTCTCATGCAGGCACAGCCTGTAACGGATATCGGGGGCTTGGGCCAGGGCGTCCATAAGAACCACCTCGGTAGCGCCCGGAATGCCAAAAATATATTCTACTTGCTCTCTGCGCAGTACCTCAATCAAGGCCTGTGCACCATCCATCAAGGGCATAGCGACTTCACTCTCCAGTCTCGATTTCAAGCATTACTTGCCCTTAATCATAATGAGTTGCCGGACAAGATACAACTACTGGTTGTTAGTTATTCGTCATTCGTTATTCGTTCAGAGGAAGTGGTTGTCTGACCTGTGCGACCAATCAGACTGGTCACCTGTGATTTATGAATTTACCCCGCTACCCCGGATACTTCAGCTTCGCCTCTTGAGGCTTCCGGCCTGACAAATAATCACCTTTTCTCGGACTTAAGCCCTAAAACTTATCACGCTCATTGTCTCGAAAAACTCACCCTTTCTCCTCACTATTTTGGTACTTTTTTGTGATTAGTCATTTCTGAATGTGATTGTTTTGTTAGAAAACCGCTTTATCATGAGAATATTGAATCTATAACCCGGTCGAAAATTACCGTTAACCGGATTGGAACACCAATCTTAGAAAACCAGGTTAAGGAGTAGCAATGATAAAAGAAAAAACGGAAAACGGGATTAATTTAGCCAACTGGACTAAATTAGCCAAACTGGGCAGCACTACCGCAGTCTCCGGGCTGTCCCAAATGCTCAACAAGGATTTTACAGTCACCGCTCTGAGCATTGAAGAAGTATCTTTTAAGAACGCACATGGTCTTATCGGCAAAGCCGACAGCAATGTCATCGGTATTTACCTGCTGTTCACCGGCCATGCCAGCGGCCAGATCCTGCTGACGTTCGATCCCAAAATAGCTTTCGAACTGATTGATATGGCGCTGGATATTCCTCAGGATTCCACCCAACAACTGGGTGAAATGGAGAGATCGGTGCTGGGTGAGATGGGCAATATTGTCGGGGCCTTCTTTCTCAACAGCGTAGCGGATTGCGTGGGTTCCCGCCTGATGCCGTCACCCCCGGTCGTCGTTCAGGGTCCGGCCGGAGCCATGATGGGCGCCGTTCTGGCCAAAGCAGCCCAGACATCCGATTCATTATTTGTAATTAAACTGATGTTCCATTCTTCCACCAAGGAGATAGAGGGACACTTCCTGGTACTGCCTTCCTTTGAAAAACAAGAATAATTACAAATAAGACCTGAGGTAGAAATAAATGATTTTAGCCGCCAACTCTAAAACAATCAATATAAGTATGGGTGAATTAATGGTCAGCCGGGATCCCAGTGATATATTAGCCTGTATCGGGCTGGGTTCATGTATAGCGGTCTGCATCTGGGACCCGGTAATCAGACTGGGGGGAGTAGCCCATATGCTGCTGCCTTCCTCCCGCCATAAAAATGAAAATCTTATCTCTCCGGCCAAATATATCGATACCGGTGTTCCCCATTTAATTAACCGGATGGTTAAAAACGGGTCGACCCGCAATAATATGATAGTTAAAATCACCGGGGGTGCCCGTATGCTGAACATCCCCGGCGAACAGAATGTCCTGGATATCGGACAGAAGAATATAGCCGAAATAAAGGCTGCTATGTCCAGAGAAAAGCTGAACATAGCAGCTGCGGACCTGGGCGGTCAATCCGGCCGTACTCTGCAGCTTTTTATCGACTCCGGCCGCATTCTGGTTAGAAATATGAGCGGCAAGGTCGCCGAGCTTTAACGGTCTGCAAATCGGACAAGAATAAATTAATTAATTCAGGAGTAAACAGCAAATGGCGAGAATTCTGGTAGTTGATGATGCGGCCTTCATGAGAATGAGATGCACCAAACTGCTTCAAGATAATGGCTATGAGACTTGTGAAGCCGGCAACGGGGTTGAAGCGGTCCAAAAATATCAACAATATAAACCTGACGGGGTTTTAATGGATATCACCATGCCCGATATGGACGGTATAGAGACTCTCAAGAAACTGGTGGAAATCGATCCCGGTGTCAGGGTATCCATGGTTACCGCCATGGGACAGCAGTCTCTGGTGATCGAAGCTCTGAAGTCCGGCGCAAAGGATTTCGTGGTTAAACCGTTCAACGCAGACAGAGTATTAGCAGCGGTGAAAAAGATAACTGCCTGAAAATTGCTCCCATCTTAATAAATTCTTAACAAGTTCAGGTTATAGTAGAAGGGTAGTGGGGTTGGGTGGAACAAGATTTTTCATTGCTCTCCTTTTGAGGGAACAGGCCGGCGATTTGCCCGGCCTGTTCTCCGTTTAAGCGGACTTAAATCTCCTCACTCCGGCGGCGGGCATACTTCGAGATGCGGTTGGCATGCCTGTAGAGCAGTATGAAGACTATCAGGATAGCGATGAAGAAAGGAAATACCAGCAGGCTGTAAATAGTGCCGGTGAAAAGCAAAAAATCGAAAATCCCGTGAGCTACGATTGAAGCCAGTATCCCCAGACCTATCCAGGCCGGACTTTTAAAAATCCCCAGTTTGTATAGAGCCAGCGGATAACCCCATAAAATCGAGAACAGGACATGGGCCAGATTGGAAAAAAGCCCCCGGATAAGTATTATCTGCCAGCCAAAGCTGAATAAATAAACGATATTTTCCAGGGCGGCGAACCCCAGGGCCGCCGCGGACGCATAAATCAAACCATCCGAAGGCTCTTCGAAAAAACGGGAGCGATATACTCCCAGCCTGACCACCAGAAATTTGCTAACTTCCTCCGTCACTCCGGCCACCCCAAAGGCCAGATAGAGAGCGGATGGAATCGAGAGATTGCTCGAGATATCCGACGGATACAGGAAACCCTCTATAATAGCCACCGGGACAGCCACTGCGGCCCCCAGCAAAAAAACGCGGATAATCAGTGTCAAAGGTTCCGGCGAATATTTATCTCTTTTATAAATAATCCAGAGCCAGAAAACACAGGGGGCCAGAGCGACCAGTATAATGATTACTAGTTTCAGCATATTTCCCGCTAAAATATCCGGACTTGCGATCTGACTTCAGACCATGGAAATTAACATTATAGCAAATTTGAATAAGCTTCACCGGACAGACAGCCGGCTCTGCGCTAAAAGCAGTGCTCCCCCGGTCTTTTTTTAGCCCTTGACTCTAGCCATATCAGGCAGATTGCCTTCAAAATGGACCTGTCCGTCGATGAACTGGACAGACCGGATGTTCATACCCGGCAGCGTCAGAATCTCATATTCAACCCATTGCACAATATAATCGGAATTTGTCCTGAACTGTCCGGTGATGTTCAGCCGGCCGAGACATAATTCATCGATAGATTGAGAGATTTTACCGTCTACCACTGCGATACGCCCTCTGGCATAAATCGCCAGCTTGCCCGGTCCGTATCTGCTATAATCCGCCAGAATCGCTTTGACGTCCTCAGGAGCTTCAAGCGCTTGCGCAAAAGCGTTTAAACGGTTCTTTATCAGGACAGCACTGAATTCGATAGTGTCGTCCTGATTTACCCTCAGCTGCAAATCCCTGACAGGAGAACAGGGCCAGTCCCACTTGTTCATCAGAGCGTTAAATTCAGACTGGGTAAAGGTGACGTTTACTGCGCTGAGGCCGTCAAAATGCTGGCTTGCCACTGACGTAGTATCTGCAGGCCGGTCGAGCACACTCAGGCCAGCCTTCAGCCGGGCGGCGGCATAGTCGGCACTGGTGAATGTCACACCCAGATCTCTGGGTTTATCCGAGCCGAACAGAGAGGATATTCCCGGCATAAAACCCAGACATCCTAACGCTAAAAGCGCAGCCACTACAATTACAGTCAGTGTGATTATACTATCTTTAAAAACTTTCACTCAGAGACCTTACCGCCGGTGTAATTCTTGTAAATAATCCTCAAGGATTATCCGATATGCGATTCTATAATAAAACAGGCCGGTTTTCAGGTTGTTAGGCCGCAAATCAAGAATTCAGTCCGGCCGGGTTATCAGGCCGGATGTTTTTTATTCTGGTATTTGAGGAATATAGCCATTAAAAGAGCCAGAGTAGCTACGATGGCACCGCAGGTATAGGCCCACTGATAGCTGCCGGTTACATCGAAAATTTTACCAGCCACCCAGGGCCCCAGAGCACCGCCGACATTGCCCATAAAAAGCGTCAGCCCCACCAGGGTAGCCATAGTTCTCATGCCTCCGATTTGATTGACGAAAAGAGGAATCTGGGGGACCTCTCCACCGTAGGCAAAACCGAAAAAGACCGCACACAGGTAAAAAGCCCAGAGTTGCCGGGTGAAGACCAGACAGACTAGAGAACCGGCTACCAGTCCACAGACCAGGATGAGGATATTATGCATACCAATCCTGTCGGAGCCG
>DAOUFH010000202.1:0-7007 GCA_034429955.1 Dehalococcoidales bacterium | reverse complement strand
GCAGATTGCCCAGGAAATAATTCATCTGTATGAAGTGATGAACTAGCTTGGAGACTAATAGATATTACTCTTTAGTCTTTCGTTTTTCGTTATTAGTACTGCCCCACCCCGGATGCTTCAGCCTGACAAATCAGACATTAGCTATCAGATTTATAGCTATTTAGACTGTTAGCTTATAGCGGCTAGACCGGGCGGACATCGCAACTGAAAGCCGATGACTGTTAGCTAACAACAGTTTGTCAAAACTCCCACAAAAAACAGGTACTTTTACGGTTGTTACTCCTTGCGGCCTGTCTTAGTATGGGTACAAGGAGGCGCATATGCTGACCATAAACCGTACCTACGGTAAAACCCTGGGCGATAGCGCCCGCAAAGTACGCCAATCGCTGGGACTGACACAGCAGCAACTGGCCGAAATTTCCGGTCTGAGCAAAGAATCGGTCTACCAGTTTGAACACCATCTGCCGGTCTGCCTTGATGCCAGACGCAGGATACTCAAAGCCCTCTGGGCACTCAAAGCCTCCCGCAATTAGGTTCTTTCCGAACGGGTTTATACCCGGCCGCGGACTCCTCAACGGAGTCCCGCCCAGTCTTACCGTACTTCGGTAAGCTCTATTTATGAATATAAAAAATTCACCCGATTAACCGATTGGCTCTTTAAGAAAATTGTAAAATTGATTAAATAATAGCGGATTATTTTACTTTCACTTTATAACCATCATGGTTAGGGTCATACCAAATAGGATAGAATATTTCCATCTGTCTAAATCCCCATATTCTGCAAAGGCTACCAATGCTGATTTGAAATAACTCATCTACATGTAAGCCACGCTGAATAAGTCTATCCTGAAAATGTTTGGGTACCCTGTCTATATCCCAAGAGTGGCAATGAGAATAAGTCTTCACTGTACTCCAAATTAGTCCTTCATAAGTCTGGAGTTCCTTTATTATATGTTTTAATAGATTTAAAGAAGTGCAATTACACCATCCGAAAGTATCGTGGTCATAATCCATATAGACATCACTAATACGCCAGACAAAATTCTTGTGATCAAATCCAGTAGGATTGTGTGCTATTTTGGGGACTTTACCATGTTGGGGGTTGAGATTTTCATTTCTCCGAGGAGAACCTTTGCCCATTAGATAAGCTCACCGTTAAAGCCTACAGAGGTGTAGTATTCTGCCATTGATTCATGAGTTATCTCGTTTTCACAATTAGCATCTTCAGGCAAACCTTTCCTTGCTAATTTCCAAGGATCTTCCATATGAGCCAAATCACTAAGCCATTGGGCAGATTTTTCTCCATATGTATTAAGTATAATATCAACCGTTTCTTTTTGTGGTTTAGTAAGAACTTTTGGGTCACCAGTCGGTATACTATCATTTGTTACCGTGAACAGTCCTTTATGTAAATCATATAATTCTCTTACAACCGGTCCATTTCTCCATGCTTGAATTTGTTCGCCAAACAGAGGTTTTTCATCCCATACTAGAGACCAAGCTTGACTGTAATAAACTAATTTTTGCAGTTTCATAGCGGTCATGGGGCCATGTTGTTGGAGAATATATTTGGCAACATCATATACATTAGCCATTTTTATCCTCCTTTTATCTCATTTAAGCCTATTCTTAACATAAGTATAACATCGCTAAAATATTTGTCAATACCAATCAGGTTATCCTACCTGCCCACATATTGATCTACATGCGATGAAGGAAAGTAATGTGTTCAAGTCAGGAGATTCAATCAATTAGACTTTAATAAGGATTCCAAGCTCTGACACCAAGCTCTGAATTCTGCTGACTCACCTGCTAAAAAATGGTATAATGAAAATCTGATGAAATCCTTCCTGGTACATGCGGGAGTAATTCAGTGGTAGAATGTTTGCTTCCCAAGCAAAAAGTCGCGGGTTCGAATCCCGTCTCCCGCTCCAATAATTTGCTGCTCTCCGGATAACCAATCTACCCCTATCTAACGGGGCGGTCAGGTTAAAAACCTGACCATACACCTTTCAAACTTATTACTCATCTTTCACCGATTGAATTATTGGTACTTATTGGTGGCATTGGTATGATTGGTAATATTTATTACCCCTTCTTCCCAAACTGACAGCTGACGTCCATCAGCCGTCAGCTATTATGCTGGCTGACACCCGGTTTACAAATTGAACGTATGCGAGGTTGTCGAGGGCAGAGGTTTTTGATATACTTGAAATATTGTGCCCCCATCGTCTAGAGGCCTAGGACAGCGGCCCTTCAAGCCGTCAACACGGGTTCGAATCCCGTTGGGGGTACCAATCAGTCTTCAGGCTGTCAACCCTCAGTTGCGTGAAAAGGTGATTTTTTAGTCTCCGGCTATTAATCATTTGTGACCGGCAGCTTCCCGGTTAGCTCTGCCACCCGCCTCTTGGATTGAACTTCCTGCGTTTGTTTTTTATAATACACATACACAGCAAATCTATTTTTTGAGTAAGGAAGAAATGCGATGGATACGAAAAGCTATATCAAAATGGAATTCAACGGTTTGACCCACAGCGTGGAAAGGACTCTAAAAGACCTGACCGCTGAGGATCTGTCCTGGCGTCCGGCCAGCGGCTGCAACTCCATCGGTTTGATTCTTTATCACTGCGCCCGCTCGGAGGACCATTTTGTACAGGATACCCTCAGACAGAAACAGCAGGTCTTCACTAAATGGTACCAGAAGATGCATAAGGCGCTGGAAGACGGCGGCGCTCATTACACGGTAGAACAGGTAAACGCTTTTACTGTACCGGCACTCAAAGACATCCTGGACTACTGGGCGGAAGTACGCCAAAATACGCTGGCCTACATCGATGCCCTGCCGGAAGCTGATTTCGCCAAGAAAATCCAGCTGCCGTTCGGGGAATTCAATATTGCCGGAATACTGGCGCTGACTGTCTCACATACCGCCAATCACATCGGTGAGATGTCCTACCTGAGAGGTATGCGCCGCGGGATGGATAAATAAAAACAGTACATCGCTGATCAATTTAATACTACCGCTATGTTCGGGCCAGCCGCACGAATACAGTTTTCGTGCGGCCTTTTTTGCCTCTTTTATTGTCTAAGACAAGTCAGCTTTGCTATTATTCAAAATAGGAGGTCAATCTTCCCCTGACAGGGAGACCAATTAAAAATGTCGATTTCCGATATCATATACCTCGTTCTGCTGATTTTATGCGTGGCGCTCTCAGCCTATTTCGCCGCCACTGAAATCGCTTTCATGTCCCTGCAAAGGTACAGGCTGGAAGCTCTGCTGCAGAAAAACCAGAAAGGGGCCAAGCTGGTGGCCTGGCTCAAGGACCACCCCGAAAGACTGCTTTCTACAGTACTACTGGGCAACAACCTGACCAATATCGCGGCAGCCTCATTGGGCACCGCTCTGGCGGTGGGCCTGTGGGGAGAGCAGGCCGGCGTGATCATTTCAACCGTAGTCATGACCATCGTGGTCCTGATTTTCGGCGACGCCATTCCCAAGACCACGGCTTCACATCATGCCGAAAGGTTCTCTTTCGCATTGGCTCCCTCCATACGCATCGTTGCCTGGGTTTTAAAGCCTTTTGTCTGGATT
The DNA here is from genome assembly GCA_034429955.1 of Dehalococcoidales bacterium. Classification (GTDB taxonomy): domain Bacteria; phylum Chloroflexota; class Dehalococcoidia; order Dehalococcoidales; family UBA3254; genus DATIKD01. The sequence goes on along the minus strand of DAOUFH010000202.1, from coordinate 3,415 downwards.
TTAAGCTGGATAACTTCGACTTTCAGCCGCATATTCGGAGCCAGAATGCCCAAGAGCTCCCTGGTAGGTGAAGAGGAAATCCGGGCTATGATAAGCCTGAGCAGTCGGGACGGCACAGTGGAAAAAGAAGAGGCCGAAATGCTGCATAATGTTTTCGAATTCGGCGACCGGCCTGCCCGCGAGGTCATGGTACCCCGCACCGAAGTGGTCTGGCTGGAAGCAGGCTATACTTTAAAGCAGTTCTTCGAGGTCTATACCCAGCATCCCTACTACCGCTATCCGGTTTATAAAGAACAGAGCGATTACGTGGTCGGGATACTGTCAGCCAAAGATATTTTGATGAAGCTGTCCCAAATGGACTGCAACCTGGACGATACCATCGACGTCCTGGTGCGGCCGACCTATTTCGCACCTGAAAGCAAACGCATCAGCGAACTGCTGACGGTCATGCGCGAACAGAATTATCACATGTCCATCATCGTGGATGAATACGGCGGCACCTCGGGCATCGTCACTCTGACCCAACTGGTGGAAGAGATCGTGGGGGAAGTCCGGGATGAATTGAATGTCCTGGAAAAGGAATTCGAAATCATCGACGAACATACCTTTTTAATCACCGGCAGTATGCGCATCGAAGATGTCAACAGTGAAATGAACCTGGAATTACCCGATGGCAACTATGAAACGGTAGCCGGTTTCGTTCTGGAGGTCCTGGGGCATATTCCCAAACAGGGTGAGCATTTCCGCTATAAAGATTATAAATTAACCATAACTCAGATGGATGGTCTGAAGATCGATGAAATAAGAGTATCAAGGGAAAGACATGCAACGCCTGCGAATCAAGTTCAAACGGGGAAATGAAATTAAATTTATATCTCATCTGGATATAGTCAGATTGTGGCAAAGGGCCTTCAACCGGGCCGGGATACAAATAGCCTACTCCAGCGGCTTCTCGCCGCATCCCAAAATCTCCCTGGCCGCACCGCTGCCACTGGGTGTAACCGGTGAGGCTGAACTGATGGACATCGTCATAATCAGAGGCGTCGCCCCGCACTTTTTTATCTCTGCGATGAACCAGCAGCTTCCGCCCGGTCTGACGGTAGAAAAAGTGCATCCTATCGGGGCCGATCTGCCTTCCCTGCAATCACAGGTCAGCCAGGCGGTCTACCAGGTTACTTTAGATACCGGCAGCGGGCCGGACGATATCAACTCGGCGGTATCCGCTCTGCTAGCACTGGAGCAGCTACCCTGGCAGCATCAGCGCGATACAGGCCCTAAACAGTACGACCTGCGGGCTCTCATTGAGGATATTAAAGTTTTGCGCTGGCAGCCGCCAGAAGGGGTGCTGGAAATGCGTCTGCGCTGCGACAGCAACGGCTCAGGCCGTCCCGAGCAGGTGGCCGCCGCACTGGGTTTCACCTCCCGTCCGCTGGCCGTCAACCGCACTCAGCTGATACTGAAAACCTGAAAAGTAAAAAGAGCTCTTGAATTCAAGAGCTCTTGCAGTTTCCTGTATCGATTACAGCCTATTCCGACTTTTTTTTGCGCGGCATCAGGGCGGCATAGACCGGAATGCCGCTCAGGCAAACAATTCCGCAGATGATAATGGCGGTCTGATAGCTGCCGGTAGAATCGAAAATCTGGCCTCCCAGCGTGGGAGCAATCAAACCCGAGACGCCGTAAGCAATAAAGACGATGGGGTAAACGATATTGAATTTGTTGATGCCCCATTCGGCGGATACATTGGAGGCGTACAATACCTGGTCGGCGCCGAAGCAGAAGCCGAAGATAAAGACCAGCACGATGAAACTGACATCGCCGCGAATACCCACCAGCATGGCAAGCATAAAAACAGCCGCCAGAAAAAGCGAAAGCAGGATGGATTTACGGCTGCCGATGGCATCACTGATAAGACCCCAGGTTAAACGCCCTACCGCATTGCCGGCAGACATCAGCATTACCGCAATCAAAGCCGCTCCGGCACTGACGCCGTAAGATATGCCCAGGGGCTTGGCATTGCCGTAGAACATCAGGCCGCTGAACGAAGCGGCGAAGCCGGTGTAGAAAAGCACCCAGAACCGTCTGTCGGTAAACAGTTCACGCAGATTGACACGGCTCTCCGCTTCCCGCTTGAACTGGTCCTCCCAGGGGGGCAGTGAAAGGAACAAAGCGCCCACCAGTAATAAAATTCCGTAGATGATACCCACCGTACGGAATATCATCAGAACATCAGTACCGTTGTTTAACAGTGGCTGCGCGATCTGCGTCATCAGAATAGTGCCGCCGCCGAATCCCGCCACCGCCAGGCCGGTGGCCAGGCCGCGGTGACGCGGCAGCCATTTCACCAGATTGGTTAAAACGGTCATATAGCCCAGGGCCATACCGATTCCGGAGAGCAAGCCGATACCGCACATCAGGATATACAGATTGCCGCCCGAAAAAGAGGCCAGCAGGTATCCGGCGCTGAAGACCACTGCTCCGATGGCAGCAGTCAGACGCGGGCCGATGGCGTTTAAAACTTTATGCACGAAAATAGTCGCCACACAGAAAACACCCAGAATACAACCGTAAATCAACTGGGTTTCAGCGGTGGTCAAGCCGTAGCCGCTTTTCAGAGGCGTCACAAAGATGCTCCAGGCATAGACTGAGCCTGAGCACAGCATTATTACCAGAGAACAGGCGATTATGAGGGTATATTTCAGCCTGGAGACCGACTGACTTTTATCCGGAACGAATTCTGTTACTGCCATATTTACCTGCCTGAGCAAAGACCATGAAACTTGCGGTCTTACACCGGGTTAAAGTGATAAACGAAATAGTCTGTTTACGAATATCGATGTGTTACCTCAATCCTATAGCACCCGGAATCAGCACGTCAATCTGCGTAATAGACAGGCGTTATGGATATCAAAATCTTGACCGGCAAGCTGCCGGCCGGTCAATCTCCGAATTCCGCTTTATCGGGAACAGGCTCCGCAGGAGCTTTCTTACGGCGCGGCATCAGCCAGTAATACACCGGGATGCCGGTAAAACAGACCACAGTGCTGATGATCATGGCAACGCTATAGCTGCCGGAGATATCGAAGATTTTACCACCCAGGGTGGGCGCCACTATGGCGGAAACACCGTAGCTTAAGAAGACCCAAGGGTAGACCACACCCATTTTGTGCACGCCCCATTCCACGGCCACATTGGAAGCATAAAGCACCTGGTCGGCGCCGAAACAGAATCCGAAGATCAGCACCAGCGCCACGAAGGTTATATCGTTACGTATGCCCACCATCATCAGCGGGATCATTACCGTCACCAGCACCAGTGAGATCAGCACGGACTTGCGGCTGCCGATCATATCATGAATTTGTCCCCAGGAAAGTCTTCCCAGGGCATTGCCGGCGGACATCAGGATAACCGCCAG
>DAOUFH010000201.1:0-5560 GCA_034429955.1 Dehalococcoidales bacterium | reverse complement strand
GGCGGTGTTATGGAAGCCGCCATCCGTACCGCTTATAAACTGGTCACCGGTAAAGAGCTTGAAAATCTGGACGTGAAACCGGTCCGCGGTATGAAGGGCATCCGCGCTGCAGATGTCCAGGTTGGAGACTTGACCGTCAAGGTCGCCGTAGCTCACGGACTGTCCAATGCCAGAATACTGATGGACGAAGTCAGAGCCGGTAAATCACCCTATCATTTCATCGAAATCATGGCTTGCCCCGGCGGCTGCGTAGGCGGCGGCGGACAGCCTCTGGGATTCGATTTGGAAGTGCGTGAGACCCGCGGCACCGGCCTTTATACCGAAGATAAATCTCTGCCGCATCGTAAATCACATGAAAATGCAGCGGTAGCCAGTCTTTATAAGAACTACCTTGAAAAACCGCTGGGAGAAAAATCTCATCACCTGCTGCACACTCACTACACCGACCGCAGCAAAAAATAAGCGGAGTGCATCATTAACTTGAATAACAAAGGAGTGAAAGCTCCAAAAGGATAGTGATTATGGATAAAAAAGAAATAGAATTGAAAGTTGACGAGATTTTATCCCACTTCAAAACAGATAGAGATCAATTAATCAACATCTTGCAGCAGGTACAGGAAACTTTCCATTATCTGCCCGAAGATGCTATGCGCAAAGTCGCGGCTTATCTGGGAGTCTCCGTCAGCCAGGTATTCGGAGTAGCTACTTTTTATGCCCTGTTCAGAACACAGCCCAGCGGTAAACACACAGTCTGCGTTTGCCGCGGTACTGCCTGCCATGTGCGCGGCGGCAGTGCTGTCTTGAAAGAAATCGAAAAAAAGCTGGGCATTAAACCCGGTCAGACCACTAAAGATATGGAATATACCCTGATTAAAGTAGCCTGTATCGGCGCTTGCGCCCTGGCTCCCAACATTACAGTCGATAAAACCACCATTGGATTAGTTAACAGCAAGAAGATTGAGGAGGTTTTCGGTGGATACAAAAAAGCAGAATAACACAAAACAGCAAAGAACCATCCTCTTCTGTCATGGTACAGGCTGCGTCGCGGGCAAGGCCGTTGAAATTCGCGAGGCCACAGAACAAGCTCTTGCCGCAGAAGGGATTACTGATGTAAAAGTCGATTTCACCGGCTGTCATGGATTTTGTCAGCAAGGTCCGATAGCTGTAGTTGAACCGGATGGGGTATTTTACACTCACGTTACGGTGGAAGATGTTCCCGATATCGTGAAGAATCACATCATCGGCGGAAAACCGGTTGAACGGTTGTTCTTTGTCGACCCCATGACCAAAAAGGCTATTCCGTACTACAAAGATATCCCCTTCTACAAGATTCAGGAACGCATCGTTCTGAGACATTGCGGCAAGATCAATCCCGAAAAAATCGAGTCTTATATCGAAGTAGGCGGTTATCAATCGGCTAAAAAAGCCCTTCTGACCATGACTCCCGAACAAATTATCGATGAGGTCAAGAAGTCAGGTTTGAGAGGACGCGGAGGCGGTGGTTTCTCCACCGGTCAGAAATGGGAGTTCGCCCGCAAATCTCCGGGTAAAGAAAAATATATTATTTGCAATGCCGATGAAGGCGATCCCGGTGCGTTCATGGATCGTTCCCTGGCAGAAGGCGACCCTCATGCCGTTCTGGAAGGCATGATTATCGGCGGTTTCGCCATGGGCGCCAACAAGGGTTATATCTACTGCCGCGCTGAAAAGCCGCTGGCTATCGTGCGTTTCCGCAAAGCTATCGAAACAGCCCAGGCAGCCAATATGCTGGGTAAAAACCTCTTCGGCTCAGGCTTTGATTTTGATATCGAGCTGAGAGAGGGCGCCGGCGCCTTCGTTTGCGGAGAGGAGACCGCTCTGATTGCCTCCATTGAAGGCAAACGCGGCTCACCCAGACCTCGTCCTCCCTTCCCGGCTGTTTCCGGTCTGTGGGGCAAACCGACCAACATCAATAATGTTAAATCCTATGCCTTCGTACCTATCATCATCGAAAAGGGCGCGGAATGGTTTGCCGGTACCGGGACCGAGGGTTCCAAAGGTACTGCCGTATTCGCTCTGACCGGCAAGATTGAGAACGCCGGCTTGATTGAAATTCCCATGGGTACCAAGCTTTCCACCATTATCTATGATATCGGCGGCGGCATTCCCAACGGCAAGAAGTTCAAAGCTGTACAATCCGGCGGTCCTTCCGGCGGTTGTATCCCGGCTTCTTACCTAAACCTTAAGGTTGACTATGAAACCTTGAAATCAGTCGGAGCCATGATGGGTTCCGGCGGTCTGGTGGTCATGGATGAAGACAGCTGCATGGTTGATGTAGCTAAATTCTTCCTGTCATTTACAATGGATGAATCTTGCGGTAAATGTATCTCCTGCCGTGAAGGTACCTGCAAGATGCACGATATTCTGGTAAAAATCACCAAAGGTCAGGGTACCATGGAGGACCTGGATACGCTCGAAGAGCTGGCTACCACTGTCAACACAGCTTCTATCTGCGGTCTGGGACAGACTTCACCCAATCCGGTACTCACCACATTACGCCATTTCAGGGAGGAATATGAAGCCCATATTATCGATAAGAAATGTCCATCCGTGGCATGTACAGCTATGTTTGATGCACCCTGCTCTCATACCTGCCCGGCCGGCCTGGACGTCTACGGTTATGTGTCCCTTATTAAGGAAAGTCGATTTGAAGAAGCCTATAGAGTAATCATGCAGAAGATGCCCTTCCCGCTTTCTGTAGGCCGGGTCTGCCCCGCTCCCTGTCAGAAGAAATGCCGCCGCGGCGGCCTGGATGAGGCTATTGCCATCCGCCAGTTGAAGAGATTCGCAGCTGATTACGCCTATGCTCAAGGCTATGAATACAAACCTGAAATGAAATCAGCCAGAGATGAAAAAATCGCCATTATCGGTGCCGGTCCCGCCGGTCTTTCAGCCGCCTGGGATTTGACCATCGATGGCTACAAAGTCACTATTTTCGAGGCTCTACCGGTAGCCGGCGGTATGCTGGCTGTAGGCATCCCTGAATACCGTCTGCCCAAGAAAGTGCTCAACCAGGAAATTGAGACCATCAAGAGACTGGGAGTCGAGATTAAACTGGACAGCCGGGTAGATGACCCTGCTTCACTGCTTAACAAGGGTTATAAGGCTGTTCTTATCGCCGTCGGCGCTCACAAGGGCTCCAAGATGAGAGTGCCCGGTGAAGACCTCAAGGGTGTTATCGATGCAGTAGATTTCCTGAGACCCATTTGCCTGGGCGATAAAGTTGAAATGGGCAAGAAAATCGCCGTGGTCGGTGGCGGCAACTCAGCCATCGATGCCGCTCGCACCGCTCTGCGCAAGGGTGCTGATGAAGTGCATGTCATTTACCGCAGAGACAGAGATAACATGCCGGCTGAACCTGAAGAAGTTATCGCAGCCGAACAGGAAGGCGTCGTTTTCCATTTCCTGACCAATCCTACCCAAATTCTGGGTAAGGACGGCAAAGTCTGCGGTATCGAATGCATCAAACAAGAACTAAAGGACTATGATACTTCCGGACGCCGCGCTCCGCAGGCCATCCCGGGTTCCGAATTCACTATGGAATTCGATATGGTCATAGGTGCTATCGGTCAGCATCCGGATACGGCTTCTCTTAAAATGGGAGAGGTCAAACTCAACAAGAACGAGACTGTCATAGCCAACAAACGCACTCTGGCTACCGATAATCCCGGTATCTTTGTAGCCGGTGACGCCTTCACCGGTCCTGCTACTGTTATCGAGGCCATCGCCGCCGGACAGAGAGCCGCCTCTTCCATCAATGCCTATATTCTGGGTAAAGAGATGCCGCTCATCCCGGCCAGACCGGCCTATAAACCGATCAGATATTCCGATGTACCTCCTACTGAAGAGGAGACCTCCCTCAAAGCCCGGGTCAGCTACACCGAAATCCCGCTGGCGGACCGCAAGACTTCCTTCCAGGAAGCCGCAGTCGGCTATACCGTCAAAGAGGCTGTTGAAGAAGCCTGCCGCTGCCTGAGATGCGATATCAAGATGGAAGGTGATGATGACGAAGACTAGTTTATAATTAGTTTTATCCCTGTCAGCCGCCGGTGAACACAATCACCGGCGGCTTTTTCAGCACCGCTATGCCGCTATATCGAATCATTAATAGTGCATCGACTCAACCGGCATGATATACTTAAATTAAGAGAATATAAGCAAGTTTTATCTCAGTAAATTTATCACAATGAAATAATCCGGCCTGCTGTTTGCGCAACGCCGTATTACTAACCCGGACACCTGATATAAGCTGATTAGAAGCAAATCACTGATACCCGGCGGACTTTGAAAGCGCACACTATCCCTGGTGTAGCATCCCGGAAATCATAATAAGGCAGGTGCAAATTATGGAAGAGTGGGTGTTTCTGATTTTTATCGGTATCGGACTGGTTATGATTTTAATGGAGCTCCTCATGGGCCTTTATACCGGTCTGGATCTGGTATTCGTAGGCCTGGCTTTTGTAATCGGCGGACTGGTCTCCTGGCCTTTCCATTCCTGGATAATAGCGCTGGTGGTAACACTGGTTATAGCCCTGCTCTATATCTTCCTCGGCAGAAAATATGTCCATCGCTGGTCTGCTACCAAAAAGGAAATTACCAATATAGATACCATTATCGGATCCAGAGGGACCGTTACCCGTGATATAGACACCAATGCCTCCGGTATGGTTAAGGTCGGCAACGAAGAATGGAGGGCCAATGCCACGGAGAAACTGACGGCCGGAGCCGTAATAACCGTCACCGGAATCAGGGGAGTCACACTCAGTGTAGAAAAATACAAAGGAGGAGACTAATGCAGATCTGGCTTATTGTTGTACTGGTCATTCTGGCCATAGTAGTCCTGCTGGCGGTGGCAAAATCTCTCGTTATCATCCGTCAGGCTGAAAAAGGTATCATTGAAAGATTGGGCCGCTATAAAGAAACCCTGGACCCCGGATTAAGGGTTCTGGTACCCTTTATTGATAGCTTAAGAGCCCGGATTGATATGCGTGAAACAGTGCTCGACATAGAACCCCAGGCTGTTATCACCAAAGATAACGTCGGCATCACTGTGGATGCGGTAGTCTATTATTATGTGACCGATGCCAAGGCCGTGCGTTACGAGGTTGCCAATTTCTACGTAGCCGTCAGTAAACTGGCTCAGACCAACCTCAGGAACCTGGTCGGCGATATGACTCTGGATGAAACCCTGGGCTCCCGCGAAAGGATCAATTCATCACTGAGGACCACACTGGACGAAGCCACTGATAAATGGGGCGTGAAGGTGACCAGGGTAGAAGTCAAGGAAATTCTGCCGCCCAAGGATATCACCGAAGCCATGAGCAAACAGATGAAGGCCGAACGTGAAAAGAGAGCCACTATCCTGGAAGCCGAAGCCTACCGGCAGAAGCAAATCCTCAAAGCGGAAGGTGATAAACAGAATGCTATCCTGCTAGCAGAAGGCGATAAGCAGTCAGCTATTTTGAGGGCTGAAGGTGAAGCCAAAGCGATTGAAAACGTCTCCACCGCTGCCCGTGAATAT
>DAOUFH010000200.1:0-4731 GCA_034429955.1 Dehalococcoidales bacterium | reverse complement strand
TTGAAGTTGAGCCCACCCCAGCCGGTAACAAAATATTGCACCACAATGGAGTAGATGTTGGATACCAGCCAGTAGAGGGCCAGACCGGCCGGGAAGGTAAAGCTGAAGAAGGTGAACATCAAAGGCATCATCCACAGCATCATCTGGGACTGCTGATTTTGAGCTGGATCGGGATTGGTCGTAGTGACCATTTTTTGCTGAATCCACATGCTGACGCCCACCAGAATGGCCAGTATGATGTTACCGCTTGCCAGGTTCATTCCCAGGAATGCGTTATTCAGAGGCAACTGAGCCAGCGGCACGGCCCAGCTGTAAAGGTATGATGAAAGATTAAGCAGCGACTCAGGCACCACCGCCAGAGCGAAAATGATCGACTGGTAGAGCGCAATCCAGATGGGGAACTGTATGATCATGGTCAAAGCACAACCGGCGGCATTGACGCCGGACTGCTTGTAAAGCTTCATCTGCTCCTGCTGCAACTTTTGTTTATCCTTGGCATACTTCTTTTGCAGTTCCAGGATTTGAGGCTGTAAATCCTGCATTTTCTTGGAAGAACGCAACTGTCTCAGCGTCAGGGGCAGCAAGATGCTGCGTATAATAATGGTCAGAACGATGATGGTCAGACCGAAGTTATTAAACAGATAGTGTGATATCGCTACCAAAATATTGATTAGCGGTTGTAATAAGGCTATATCCCAAACATTCAATTGAGCCTACCTCTCTTGTCAGGAAATTTTATTCTTTACTCAGTGACACCGCTATTTTTTGTGCTCCGGTTTCAACGTTGTAACCAATCAACTTGTCATCAGGAGTGTTGATGTATACAAAATCGCCGCTGACACCCAGAGGTGAAGTGACATTTTCAGCGATATCCGCAATCTTTTTAGCTTCCAGACTGGTATCCGAAGAATCAATGTACCAGAGGGTCTTGTTCTGAGTGGCTACCACCACTTTCGACCCTATGACGACCGGCCAGGAGGAAATCTGACCGCCCAGATCATACTGGGCCACATTAGCTCCGGTCTCAGGATCCAGAGCATACACATTCCGGTCCTGGCAAGGTGCAAATAGAATTCCATTAGCGATAACCGGTCTGGCCCAGAACCAGTGGTCGGCTTTATAGGTCCAGACTTCCCGGCCGTCGGCTAAATCAAGTGCATACAGGGTGCTATCCAGAGCGCCCATATAGACCATGCCATCCTCAATCAGAGCTGTAGAGGTAAAATTGGCACCACCGGTATAAGTCCAGATTATTTCGCCGGTTTGCGCATTCAGACCGTAGATCTTTTTATCGAACGAACCGACTACCAGTATCCCGTTTGAGATCGCCGGAGTAGACCAGACCTCGCCTTCCGTTTCGACTCTCCATTTCATAGCGCCGGTGGCAGTATCCAGGCTGTAAACCGCTCCGTCCGTGCAGCCGAAATAAAGGCTATCGCCGTCCACCACTATGCCGCTGACGATGGGACTGATATAGGCATCTACCGGGTAAACCCAGCGTGACTGTAAAGATACCGCATCATAAGCGAAAACCTTGCCGTTGTAACCGGCCAGATATATCAATTTACCGAGTACCGGCACTGTGGCCGTGGCAGGAGTACCGTAGATAGCCACTGAGGGAGCTGCGCCGCCGCAACCTCCTCCCCCGCTGCCGCTGCCGAAGAAGGAACAAGAGCCGGTCCCGGCACTAGAGGCCCTCAAAGCCTCGGCATATTGTTTCAAGGAATTATTCAAATCAACTGAAACCAGACGACCTTCTTTTGATCCGGTGTAAGCCACACCGTCATCACCGATTAAAACACCCGACCAGCCCACTGCGCTCATACCGCGCGTACAGCCGGAGGCCAGTAAAGCTATAATCAGCAATAATCCGATAAGAAGGGATAGTACGGGTAATAATTTCTTTTTCCTTAATAGAGTCAAAGGTTTGTCTCCCTCCTGTGCTTTTATATATTAAACACGCCCTATATACTTTGAATGATACTCTGCCCCTGCCGGGAGATTGGGTTGTTTCAGGGGACAGGGTCGTAACCACCTTCATGAAAAGGATGACAGCGTGCGATACGTTTGACGCCCATCCAGATGCCTTTGAAAATTCCGTATTTGGAAATAGCTTCGTAGGTGTATTGCGAGCAAGTAGGCAAATAACGACAGGCGGAGGGCGTTACTTGTGAAATGGTCATCTGATACCATCTGATTAACCAGAGAGCCAATTTTTTCATTCTACTTTGCGATAATTCCGGCCTGTTTTAACAGACCGTAAACCGATTTTGCTAAAGTACTGTATTCGCTGAGAGCGCTGGGGACACGGGCTATAATCACGATATCCCAGCCAGGTTGAAAAGGCACTGATTTTAAAATTTCACGCAAAAGGCGTTTGACCCTGTTACGGACAACCGCCTTGCCGACTTTCTTACTAACCGATATCCCGTAACGGGACATCTCCAACTGATTCACCCTGGCCTTTAAAACTACCAGGCGGTCCGCCCGGGAAAGGCCTTCCTGATAAACTGTTTGATACTGTTCCGGCTTGGTAAGACGATTTTCATTCTTCATACCGAAACCCGGGCTCATTACGCAGGTTATACTACGGTTAATCTCTTACGCCCCTTAAGCCTTCTGGCTTTTAAAACATCACGGCCGCCGCGGGTCGACATTCTTTTTAAAAATCCATGTTCTCTCTTGCGAGGTAATTTTTTAGGTTGCCAGGTTCTTTTTGTAGCCACTGCAATTCCTCATAACTATTTTTTGGTCCGGCAAGATATCATATCTATCCGGATAAAATGATAGCGTCAACTATAACTGATTAAAAACGGATGCCCACGCCGCCGCTGACGTGCACATGCATCGGCACATAAGGCAGCAATGCCAGATGGCGGGCTCTCTTGACAGCCACCGCAATCGCTCTCTGATGTTTGGCGCAGGTACCGGTCTTGCGATGTGGTTCAATCTTGCCGCGGTCGGAAATGTACTGTCGTAGTTTGGCGGCGTCTTTATAATCAATCACGTTCTGTTTTTCACTGCAAAACGCACAGACTTTCCGCTTGGGCACATATTTAGAGCCTTCCCATTTTCTCTTAGGTCGGGTATTTTTAGAATCGATTGCCAATTTATATCTCCCTGTTTCGATTTAACTCGAATAATAATTTTAACTAAAACGGTATATCGGACGGTTCAATATCGCCGGAGTCCATATCCTCGGGTTTATCTTCCATACGTCCGGCGCTAGATTTCTTATCCAGGAATATCACCCTCTCGGCGATGACTTCGGTACGGTAATGCTTTTGCCCGTCCTGTCCATCCCAGCTGCGGGTATGCAGACGGCCTTCACAATAGATCTTTTGGCCTTTGGTTAAATACTGATTACAGGTTTCAGCCAGCCGGCTCCAGGTAACCACGGAAAACCATTCTGTTTCTTCCTTGAAATCACCTTCCGGAGCTTTATAAACCCGGTTGACCGCTACACGAAAGGTAGTCACCGGATTTCCGCTGGGAGTGAAACGCATTTCCGGGTCACTGCCCAGATTGCCGATAATCATGACTTTGTTAAGACTGGAAGAAGAGGATCTGGTACCTTCACGTCCGCCTTGCTGATTGACCATGAAAAGCCGCCTCCTGTCTAGTCGACTTTAATCAGAAGATAGCGAAGAATCTTTTCCGAAATCTTCAGATTAGTCTCCAGTTCCCGGTTGGCTGCGGGGTCCATTTTGAATCTAATCAAAATATAATTCCCCTCCAATACGTGCTTGATCGGATAAGCCAACTTTTTGCGACCCCAACGAGCGACCTCAACAACTGTACCAGAATGTGCATTGATATACTGGGTTAAGTTATTGACTATTGGGTCCAGAGCATCGTCAGCGACCTCCGGATGAACTATAAAAGTTAGTTCATAGTCATTACCTTGCTGTACCACTTGAGTTTCGTCTTTTGTTACCATACTATTAATTACTTTCCCCAATATCTATTATTCTAAAGGCGTGACGCACAATAGACGCATTTTATTATATCACAACAACTATTAAATGCAATAATCCGGCTGAAGTTTCAGCCTTAGTATGCACAACTTTATTATTATCTCATGAAATGAGTCGGCAGGGCAACCGCAATCAGGCCTTATAACCGCCACTCTGTAAAACCCAGAAAGGATCGTCCGACGGCGGGATCGTTCAATATTATTTTAATCTTTAGATTTTCATATGGAATTTGTCTGTAAATTATTTTATACTCAAGATGTGGTAGTTTCGCCATTTTAGTAAGGCGGTAAACCGAATCGAGGCATAAATGTCTGGCGCACGAATGGGGCGGCGGCAGGCTAAGGAGTTTACTAACCGATGCTATATCGGGAATTGTTTAATCAGTGACGCATCACTGTCTGTGTCAGGCTGAGGCCTGATATCCTGAATTGAAAAATTTTTGAGGAGTATTTTAAACCAATGATTGTTGAGATGCGTCTTAAAGCCCCCCAATCTGAAATAGAAGCGGTTGTTTTAAAAGCCAAATCACTGGGATTCAGCGTTCAACCCAATATCGGTACGGATAAGACCGTCATCGCTATCCTGGGCAGTAATACCGGTCAGGTCTCCACTGATATCTTCGCCGTTTTACCGGGTGTAGAAAGCGTCACCCGCATCATGAAACCTTATAAACTGGCCTCGCGGGAATTCAATCCCCGGGGCAGCATAGTCAATATCGGTGATGTCGCCATCGGCGGGAACCGTCTGGTCGTTA
>DAOUFH010000199.1:0-9424 GCA_034429955.1 Dehalococcoidales bacterium | reverse complement strand
ACCAATGACAAATACTACCAATAACTCAATAGAGAACCGGGATGAATCAGGAGGGATTTTGATGCCAAGCGGTAAAAATCCCCCTTGTATTCCCCCTTTGTTAAAGTGGGAAAGTCAGGAACTAGCAGCTAACAATTTCACCTTTATCCGCAACTAAAAACGAATAACGAAAAACGAAAGACTAAATACTCACCATCTCTTCTAAATGTCTAACCGCTATCAGTCTAAACCTCTATTAATTCACAAGCTCAGCATAATGCAAAACTTGATTATAAGGTTGCCAGCAGTTTGAGCAGATTATCTTCCACCTGTTGCAAATCTGCGTCGTTGGGACGGCCGCGGATATCGCCCAGTCTGCCCTGAGTGCTCATATCCAGGCGTTTATGGAACTCGCCGACGGTATACCATTTGCCGGCCACTCTGAAACCCAGGTGTTCGAAGAGCTGCCCCAGGTATTCTCCGACCGGGACCACCTCGTTGATGCCGGTATGCGGGCCGGAATAGGTACAGAAGATGACGGCGGTCTTGCCGGGCCGCACGGGTGCGCCGGGCACCACATCGCCGCGCTGGTTATGCAGCTTCATTTTATTTTTTACATATTGCTGGACGGGGTCGGGCGGCAAAAACTGGAAAGAGGGCGCGCCCAGGAAGACCAGGTCATAGTCCAGCAACTCTTCCTCCGCCCCCTCCGGCAGCTTTTTCAGCAGCGGATTGAGGCCGCTGCGCCGCAGTACGGACTCGATACGGCAGGCCACTTTCCCGGTATTGCCGGTGGCGGACCAGTAGAGAATGAGGGTTTTCAGGTCGGTTTTCAATTAAGTTTGACTCCTTTCTGACGTACGCTCGTTGATTTATTAAGGCAGTTCTATTACGCTGCCGGCTTTGACGAAAAGGAAGTTTTCCGGAAACTCGCGGGCAAGAATGCTGATGGAAGGTAAATCGGTACAGTGGCAAAGACCCAGCTTCTGAATGTTCATCTCCTGCAGAGCAGCGATGGTCAGCCAGAGCCTTTCCTCGGACGCCCCGATGAGGTGAGAGCCGCCCACGACGGCCTGAATCTGCGATACCCCGCTGATCTGACGGGCGTAATTGAGGGTGTTGATCATGCCTCGGTGAGCGCAGCCCAGCACCACCACCAGTCCATCGCCGGTCTTGATGATAACGGCGCGGTCATCCAGGAGCGGGTCGGGCTGCCTGGTGCCGTCCTCAGCGGCCACCACCAGGGCCGGGTCGATAGTCTCATATTCATTAAGCATGGGCACCTCGCCGGTGACCAGGATATCGGAGGTGATGTCATAAGGCTCGGTGGTATAAATAAAATGGGCGCCCAGGCTTTCCAGCTCATTTTTAGCGAAAGGAATGCCGATGTATTTACCGGCTTCACCCCGGCGTTGCGAGTATTTGGGCTGCCAGATATCCGGGTGGGCGATGATATCGATGGACTTTTTAGCGCGGCGCAGCACCTCGCGCAGTCCGCCGGTATGGTCATAATGACCATGGCTGAGCACGATCTTATCGATTGATGAAAAATCGATGGACAGCGTCTCGGCGTTGTGGATGGCGGAGATGCTGGTGCCGGTATCCAGCAGGACGTTGCTGTCAGCGGTCTGAATCAGGATGCTGAGTCCCCATTCGGCCAGAAAATCACCCATTCCGGCGGTATTTTCACTCAATACAGTCAGTTTAAGCGGCATATTACTCCTCCTTGGCGGGAACCGGCTGGAAGCAGCGCGGGGGTTTCAGCGCTGCTTCCAGGCTAACATAGTCGCTGGGACTTATTTCAGTTTAGTCAGGGCATCTTCGGCGGCATTGACGATTTGATAGGCGATAGGGGAGGCGCAGAGGGCGGGATGAGTCCCCATCTGGAAAAGAGAGACCTCATAAGCCGTCATGCGGTGCTGGAGACAGGCCGAGATGACATTGACGATTTCACCCACGCAGGGGCTGCCCGAGGCTTCACCGCCCAGCAGCAGGCCGTCCTGACGCGAGAATATCAGTTTGACGGTGGTGGGCACGGCGCCCGGCATACCGCCCGGATGTTTGCTGGGGGCTTTGGCCAGGCCGGTAACCACGTTATAGCCGTCTTCTTTAGCCTGTCTTTCGATGAGGCCGGCGGCGCCGATAGCCAGGTCGCCGATCTGGGTGGAAAAGACTCCCACGGTGCCCAGTCCGGCATAGCGGGTCTCGAAGAGATTGGCGGCGGCCAGACGGGCTTCGGCAGTGGCGACGGAGGCCAGCCAGGTCTTGACCGGTTTGCCGTTGAAATAGGAGACTTTCATGGCGCAATCGCCGCAGGCGAAGATATCGTTGCAGCCTGTAACGCGCATGTAGCGGTCGATGGCGATGCCGCCGGTGCCGTGATGCACTTTGATATCCGAGGCTTTGGCGATATCGGTAACCGGTTTGACGCCGATAGAGGCGATGACCACATCGGCCTTAAGCGAAGTGCCGTCGGTCAACTGGACGGCTTCGACTTTAGAGACGCCGGTAATGGCGCTGACGGACTTGCCGGTGACGATTTTAACGCCGCGGTTGGTCAGGGTATTTTCCGCCTCGACGCAAAATTCATCGTCGAAGGCCAGCTGCAGGCAGTGCGGCAGCTGTTCTACGATGATGACGTTGATCTCTCGGCCTTTTTTGATCTCATCGGCGAACTCGGCGCCGATGAATCCGCCGCCGATAATCACGACATCTTTGGCCTGATTGACGGCTTCCAGCAGTTTCTGGAGGTAGTCGAGTTCCTTTTTGATAATAAAAACGTTCTCTTTATCGATGCCCGGAATGGGCAGGAGGGCCGGCACTGAGCCGGTGGCGATAATCAACTTGTCATAGCCGATCTCCTGTCCGGAGGCGGTATGTACCACCTTTTTGTCTTTATCGATGCGTTCGGCGGTATCAATAATCAAATTGACCTGGTTGGCTTCCAGTGAGGAATCGGGAATGAGGTTCTTCTGCGGGCTGCCCAGGGTGCCGTAGATGTAGGGGATGCCGCAGGGCACCGAGACCTGTTTTTCTTTACGGATCAGGGTGATAGACTTGCCAGGATTGCGCCGCCTGCAACTGATAGCGGCGGTGGTCCCGGCTGCGCTGCCACCGATAATGACCACATCTGATTTTTGCATAATTGCACCTCCTCAGTTTTATTATATAATCTGCCTTCCGGGAACGTCTCACTCGAAGATAGTGCCGTCAGGCTTGTCTGCGGGGAGATTCAGATGATGGTAAGCTTGTATTTTAGTTCATCCTCCTCAAAATAGATGCGCAGATTAACCTCGCGTCCTTCGGCTAAATACTGCTCGGTCTTATCGCAAAGCTGCTGCAGATCGGGCGACTGCAAAAAGGAATACAGCAGTTCGTAGCGCTCACGGGTTTGAGTATCATCCCCGCTGTTTTCATCCAGCAGCTGTCTGAGACATTCATTCAATTTTTCCTCTGCCCGGCATTTGATGCATCTGCCGATGGTATCCTGGTGGGAATAACAGGGTTCAAGGTCGATAGATTCAGATTGCATAGCAGCAAGGTCTCCGTAAATCAATTAATAACAGACGCCCGGAAAAAGACCGGCGACTTTAATCAGGCAGCTTTAAATTTAGTTCAGCATGACGCAGACGCCGTGGACGACCTGCATCCCGTTATCCCGGCAGAAAGCCAGGGCGGCCTCATCCTCCGAACCCGGCTGAAGCCAGATGGAGGTAAGCCCCAGCTCACGGCATTGCTTGAGGGTGGCGAGTGTGACTGCCGGAGGCACTACGAAATCTACTACCTCGACTTTCTCAGGAATTTCGGCCAGATTGTGATAACAGGTCAGCCCTTCCAGGGTATCCAGTTTGGGATTGACCGGAAAGACCCGGTAGCCGCGTTTGGCCAGGTTTTTAACGATACGATTGCCGTACTTTTCCGGATTATCGGTGGCTCCCACCACGGCGAAGTTTTTCTTCGACATAAATTCAGTGATCAGGTCTTGCATAAAGCACCTCCTTAACAGGATATTATTATATCAGTTTGAAAGCGCTGAAGACAGGGCTTGCCAGAGCGCTTCGATCTCACGGACAAGGGTTCCCTGAGAGTATTCCGGCAGGGATAGGCCCCGCGTCATGGCCTGAGTAACACTATCGTCATAAGGCAAACGGGCAGCCACACCGACATTCTGATCACGGCAGAAGTCTTCCAGCTTGGCGGTATTGGCCGGGTTGATATCGTATTTATTGATGCAGACCCGGGCCGGTACGTTGAAATGACGGCAGACTTCCAGCACCCGCTGCAGGTCGTGAATTCCCGATAGGGTGGGTTCGGTGACCAGCAGGGCCAGATCGATACCGGAGATAGCCGATATGACCGGGCAGCCGATGCCCGGGGGCCCGTCACTGATAATATAGTCCAGGTTGCGGCTGAGGGCGATTTCACGGGCTTTCCGGCGGACAACGGCTACCAGCTTGCCCGAATTCTCAGCGGCAATACCCAGACGGGCATGCACCAGGCCACCGAAACGGGTCTCTGAGACGAACCACTGGCCGGCCAGATTTTCCCGGAGGGTAATTGCCCCGCTGGGACAGACTTTTTCACAAAACCCGCAGCCTTCGCAAGAATAGTCCAGGATATGGAAGTCCGGGCTGACAGCACCGAAACGGCAGACGTCCCGGCACAGACCGCAATGACTGCAGGCCCGGGCATCGATAACGGCGGACTCGCCGCTGCGAAACTCATAAGTTTCAGCTACAGAGGGCTTTAAAATGAGGTGTAAATCGGCGGCGTCTACGTCACAATCAACCATGATTTTGTGGGGGACCAGGGCTGCCAGCGCAGCCGTCAGACTGGTCTTGCCGGTGCCGCCTTTACCGCTGATGACTGCGATTTCTTGCATTGACAAACTCCTGAATCATTTCAAAGGCGTTGATAAAAGCCGCTTTCCACTGCGGAAAAGCTTCTACCAGAGTTAAGCCCTGGGAATAGGCGCGGGCGATTTCAATATCCAGAGGGATTTTAAGTATTACAGGCAGGGCGGCCTGCCGGCAGAAATCCAGAGTAGCGGACTCGCCCGCGGGATCAGCCCGGTTGATGACTACTCCGCAGGGGACGGCCAGAGCCCGGCACATTTCCACCGCCAGCTTCAGGTCGTGCAGGCCGAAGGGGGTCGGCTCGGTAACCAGCAGGCAAAAATCACTGTCCTTGACGGACTGGATGACCGGACAGGAAGAACCGGGCGGGCTATCGATAATCACTAAAGCGTTGTAATCGATAGACTTTTTGGCGGCTCTGATTATAGGCGGCGCCATAGCCTGTCCTACATCCAGCCGGCCCTGGACAAAATGCAGGCCTGGCTGACTGAAGGATGATACTGAGCCGATGGGGTAGTCCCGTTCGCTGATAGCTTTGCGGGGGCAGAGATAAGTGCAGGCTCCGCAGCCATGGCACAGATTGGCCAGCACCAGGATGTCACTGGGCAGTACGGCCAGGGCATGAAAACGGCAGACCTGGGCGCAGAGGCCGCAGTTATCGCAAAGATTTTTATCCACTGCGGGTATCGCAATGCCGACGGAAGCGGTATTGGTTAAGTCGCCTTTCAGAAAAAGGTTATCATCCGGTTCCTCGACATCACAGTCCAGCAGTTGCACGGGGGTATATTCTTTCAGAGCAAGGGCCAGACTGGTGGAGATCAGCGTCTTACCAGTGCCGCCTTTGCCGCTGGCAACCGATATAATCATATCAACCTCGGGTCATCTGAATCCCGCAGCGCGGGTCAATCAGTTTATAACGTTAAGCACTCGATCAGGCCTGACCGCGGCGAAAACCATGTCCGCCGCCCTGCCGCGAACCGAAATGGTCGGGCACATTGGGTTGAGCGCTGGCCTGCAGTTTGCCGCTTTGATAGTCCTGTACCGCCTGTTTGATCTTGCCGGAGACTCCGGTGATAACCTCGATGCCGGCGGCCGAGAGTACCTGATGGGCATTGGGACCGCAGTTGCCGGTGAGGACGGCCCGGACGCCTTCTTTGATAACGGACTGGGCGGTGGATACACCGGCGCCGCCTCCCATAGAATTCGAGTTATCGATGGTCTGGCATTGCAGAGTTTCCGGGTCTACTACCAGGAAATAAAGACAGCGGCCGAAACGGGGGTCCACCTGGGAATCCAGGTCCGGTTGACTGGCTGTAACAGCTATTTTCATCTAGTGCTCCTTTTCGGTTGGTTTTTTAGGACGGCCAATCTGGCCTCCAGGTTATGCAGTTCCTGAGATAAAGCCTGCCGGCGGTTCTCCAGGAAAGACAGTTCTTCTTCCGGTGTATTCAGCGGGAGAATGCATTTACCGTAGCCCCGGCCGGTCAGCGGCCCGCGGTTGTGAGGGCCGGTACCATTCAGATCAGGCATATTGGGCCTCCTGGGCAATTGATTTGATAATTATCCGGTGTTCTTTAGATAGTAGGCGCATCTGGGCAACCCGCCGCGTCCCCGGCCGGTATAAGGGGCAGGCGGAACAGCACCCCGCAAGCCAAAACCCGCTCCATTGCGGGCAGCGCCGGGCATTGTCCCGGAACGGCCAAAACGGGGTACCGGTCCGGCGACAGCGCAGGCTGCGCGTCTTCGGCCGTTGCCATAACCATTACCATTTCTTCCCAACATAATTAACCCTCCTTGTATCAGGGATTTTTTAACATCACGAGTTTACTGATTCCTGCGATCTGGCGGTAGGTAGCGCCCTGACTGATGCCTTGCAGGGCGGCGGATTCGTCATCGACCCGGGTGCCGCAGACGGCGGAAATACCGTAATCAAATAATACGGGAGAGAGAGGTGCCGAATCTCCCAGCAGTATAATATAAGCTTCCGGGCGGCAAAGGGCCAGCAGACCCTCCAGGGTATGATTGGTGATAGCCGTACCGGTAATGCCGACCACGTCAGCCCGGGGCAGTAGTGTGCTGCTCTGTTCGGCAGGATAGTCGTCCGGCTGAGGATTATGCTCGATAACCCACAATGCGGAGGCGATATCGCGCAGTTTGGGAATGAAGGGGAAGTGGCCTATGACGGCGATATTTTTACCGCGGCCTTTTTCCGCCAGCAGTGCATAAGCATTAAGACGCAGACAGCGGGTTTCATCCACTGCGACCAGAGAGTTTATAGTTGCCATACCGATGGCAGCTTCCAGCAGGGAATCTGAATAAGCCATCTCGACCAGTTGACGGGTGGACTTCGAGAGCAATGACCCGGCTTCTTTGACCAGTGCTTCACCTTCGATATGCTGTTTAAGGGCATCCTGAGTGAGGGACGAGGCCAAACCGCAATAACGGGTCAGGACCGCGCTGTGAAAAGTCCCCACGCGTATGTCCCTGAGAGGGGCTGAGGTATCCAGTCCGGAGATGATACGGTCTAATATCTGCATGGATTAGTTCTCCTTATTCCAGCCTCCGCCGTCCTGAAGCACGCCGACGGCCGGTCTGAGCCGGGCCGGGTTCCCAGGAGTTGACTGAGACCGCGGTGGTATGACAGTCCGGGCAGGTGGCGGCAGCTTCTTCCCTGAGGTCAGCGGGTGTAACCTGCCATTCATGATTATTGCGGCAGCGGAAACGGCGGGCCGCCAGTTCGAAATGGCCGCCTTCTATCCTGACCGCCTTGCCGTGGATAACCGCCTCCGCCAGTTTTTTGCGGGCGGAATCCAGGATGCGTACGAAGGTGGGGCGCGAAACGTTCATGCGTTCGGCGCACTCAGCCTGTTCGAGGTCTTCGCTATCTTTAAGCCGTATAGCCTCGATCTCCTCTACAGTGAGATTGACTTCTTCCAGTTCCCGCAGCGGAATACCGGCCGGTTTGAAATAAGTCACCTGGGGAATATAACTGACGCGGCGTGATAGAGGCGGTCTGCCCATAAGCCCTTTCCGGATCTTTATTTTGGACATATGTCCATAATTCAAGAATAAATTATTGCATTTCTGTTGTCAAGCGGATATGATGGATGTAACTGCGCAACAGGTAAGGGCTGTAAAGTACCGGATTGAATAGTCCACAACGATAGTCCATTAGTGTATACTATAAAAACAGCTTCCGTCCGGGAGTTACCCCGGTCGGGCGATTGATAAAAAGGCAGGAACCGATGAGCAATAGCACCAGGATAATCCCGACCTTCTGCCACGGCTGCGGAGCGGCCAAACCGCGCTGCGCGGTGCTGTGCCATGTCGAAAACGGGCGTTTCGTGCGGGTTGAAGGCAATCCGGAAGCCTTCAATAACGGCATTGCCGGCAGCCGCTCGCTGTGCGCCAAAGGCAATACCGGCATGCAGTACCTGTACGCCAAAGACCGTTTGCTTTACCCCATGAAAAGGGCCGGCGCCAAGGGCGAGGGCCGCTTCCAGCGCATCAGCTGGGACGAGGCTCTGAACACCATCGCCGACAAACTGAAAGAGGTCAAGCAGAAGTACGGGCCGGAAGCCTTCGGGATTCTTTCGCCGGAATACTGGCCGGTGCTGGGTTCGCTGGGCCGCCGTTTTCTGAACGTCTACGGCAGTCCTAATTACCTGCACAGCGCTATATGTGCTACTCCGCGCATGGCTGCGACCCGCATCACCATCGGCTTCGGCAGTATGGCCCCGGACGATTTTAGCAAGACCAGATTGTTCGTAAACTGGGGCGCCAATGCCGAAAACTCCGCCGTTAATCATGGGCAGCCGCTGGCGATATTGAATGCGCTGGAAAAGGGCTGCCGGATGATAGATATCCGTCCCATGCTGGACCCGCTGGCCTCCAAGGCCGATCTCTGGCTGCCGATCAGACCGGGCACGGATTGCGCCCTGGCGCTGGCGATATTGCAGGTCATAATCGGTGAGAAGCTCTATGACGCCGGCTTTGTTGAGAAATGGTGTCATGGTTTTGATAAACTGAGCGAGTATGTCAAACAGTTCACCCCGGAATGGGCGGCGGAAAAGACCGGACTGAGCGCTGCTCAAATCCGGCAGGCGGCGCGTATGATGGCGGGCATCAAACCGATGTTCCTGAAAGCCGGCAACGGCGTCTGCGACCAGACCACGGACGGGACGGCCACCGTGATGGCTACCAGCCTTATCAGCGCTATTACCGGCAATCTGGATATTGCAGGCGGTTACTATGCCGGAATGCCGAATGTGGGGCCCAGCCTGATCAAGCTGAATCCGGTTTCAACTCTGCCTGAAAAAGCCCCGCCCGGCTACCTGGAAAAACTGGTGGCTCCCGAAGCCCCGCTGTGGTACCAGAAACCGGGCAACTGGGAGGGCGGGCCGACTTCAGCTTACTATAAGGCGTTGATGAGCGTCCTGAGCGGCAAGCCTTATCCTTTGAGGGTGATTCAGGCTTCCTGCACCAATCCGTTGTCCGCCACCCGCAACCCGCGCAAAGTGGCCGAAGCGTTGAAGAAGCTGGACTTCTTCTTTGTGATGGACGTCTGTAACGGGCCGCATATCAATTAT
>DAOUFH010000198.1:0-3792 GCA_034429955.1 Dehalococcoidales bacterium | reverse complement strand
AAGCCGGCATCAAAACGGCGGATGCTTTTGTGGCTGTAACCCAGGGCGACAACCGCAACATCATGGCAGCCCAGATCGCCCGCCATATCTTTAACGTGCCTAAAGTATTGCTGCGGATATACGACCCCCTGCGGCGTGAACTCTACACCGGACTGGGGTTCGAAACTTTTAGTCCAACCCTGATCTTCGCCCAATTGCTAAAAGACAGCCTGGTAAAAAAGGACTGAGCTGATGTACATCATTGTAGTAGGCGGCGGAAAAGTCGGTTTCCATCTCGGTAAAGCTCTGCTGACCGAGGGACATGAGGTTTTAATTATCGAGAAGGAACGCAGCCGCATCGATTACATCGTTAATGAACTGGGCAGCATTTGCATGAATGCCGACGGTTGTGAAGTGGCCTCGCAAGCCGAGGCCGGCGCCAGCCGGGCCGATATGCTGATCGCAGTGACCGGAGACGATGAAGATAACCTGGCCTCCTGTCAGGTCGCCAAACTGAAATTTAAAATTCCCCGCACTATCGCCCGCATCAATAATCCCAATAATGAAAGGCTTTTCCATATGCTGGGCGTCGATATCACCGTCAGCAGCACCCAGATTATCATGGAAAGCATTCAAAAAGAAGTCCCCACACATCCCATGACCCATCTGATGACACTGCAGGACAGGGGTATGACCATCGTCGAAATACGCATCCCTGCCGATGCCCGCAGCGTGGGTAAAAAAGTAGAGGATATTCATCTGCCTACCGGCTGCATGCTGGCGTTGATTCTGCACCATGATGAAGAACCCCGGCTGGTCACACCCGATACGGAAATTCAGAACGGGGACCAGATCATCGCACTTACTCCGGTTATCAACGAAGAAGATTTACAAAAGGCTCTGTGGGGCCGTTAATAGCTAATACGGGATAAACTGTTGCCGGCATCCGGCTGAATGAAGGCAAAGGCTCCCGGAGGAAACCTTGAATCCCACTAAACTCGACAAGTTCTGGCTACTGGTCACTTCAGCCCTGGTACTCCTGATTATCATCGCCAGTCTTATAATCTGGCTGGAAAAAGACCGGGGCGAGTTATTAAAAATCAGCCAGCCGCAAAACCCGCTGTATTCCGGTAGTATTTTTATCGATGGAGAGGCCGCCCGCCCGGGCGATTACAGCTTCGACAGTTCCACCCCGTTAAGCGACCTGATCGCTAATGCCGGCGGCGATATTTCAGCCGCTTTATATCTGCGCATCGGACAGCCGGAAATTCCCTCTGACTATCAGAAGATCGATATCAACCGGGCCGATCAATGGCTGCTGGAAGCCCTGCCCGGTATCGGTGAAGCCAGAGCCCGGGCCATTATCGCTTACCGCCTTCAATCCGGCCCTTTCCGGAGTATCCGGCAGATTACTGAGGTGCCCGGCATCGATGAAGCGACTTTCACTAAAATCCAGGATTATATCAGCGTGGAGTAAGCAAGCGTTCGCAAGATTATACCAGAAGGACTTTTATCTGAGGAGCTTAAGAATCCAGCCTTAACACTTTCTTATTCTATCAAGAAAGGAAATCTAATCTGCCGGCCAGGGCGGTCGGGTTATAAACCCGACCCTGCTTTTGAATTTTAACCTTTGATCTGTCCTTTCGAGTTTATTATTTGGGTATTTCGAATTTTAAAGAGCTATGCTGCTAATCATTCTGGGAACAGTCTGGATAGCCGGAATTTTTGCTGGGAGTTTTTTAGGACTGCCCTGGCTGTGTTTGCTTTTCGGTTTATTGCCCCTGCCGCTGTTATTCGTCCTGAAAAAGCAACGCCGGACTCTGGTCCGGCTCAGTCTGGCTATCACCGTCTTTCTGGCCGGTATGGCTTTCTTCCCGTCCGTTCAAACTGTACCGCCCTTCAGTGCTACGGACTTGCCTCTTGAAGTCGAACTGGAAGGTAGGGTCTCAGCCCCGCCTGAGTACAACAACAACCTGACCCATCTCGAACTGGCGGTCGACCGGCTTAACGGTCAAACGGTAGCAACCCGCATACTGCTGTTTGTGCCGCGTTATCCGCAATTCGAGTACGGCGAGAGATTAATGGTAAGCGGGACTCTTTCCGAAGCGCCTGTTTTCGACGATTTTGACTATCAAAGCTATCTGGCCAGAGATAAAATTTACGCCGTTATGCTCTACCCGCAGGTGGAAACAGTGGTCCCGGCCGAATCTTTTTCCCCCTTAGGCTGGATTTTCAATTTAAGGCAAAAGCTGGCGGAGTCACTGGAGCGGGCCCTGCCCGAACCTCAATCGTCCCTGGCCCAGGGCATCGTTCTGGGCATCCGTACAGGAATTCCCGCTGACTTAAAACAGGCAATGGCGATCACCGGCGCCACGCACCTGATTGCGATTTCAGGGGTTAATCTGACTATTATCGCCGGAATCATCACCACACTGGGAGTACGGCTGTTCGGCCGCCGATATTACCTCTACATCTGGCTGGCACTGGCAGTCGTCTGGTTTTATTCCATAATCAGCGGGCTGGAACCTCCGGTGATACGCAGCGCTATTATGGCCAGTGTATTTTTGCTGGCCGAACTGGCCGGCAGGCAAAAACTGGCGCTACCGGCCCTGCTACTGAGCGCAGCCGTAATGGTAGGGCTGGATACTCAGCTTCTCTGGAGTGTCTCTTTCCAGCTCAGCTTCCTGGCCATGCTGGGACTGATCGTTTTTTCACCCCTGATTTGCAATCCGCTCAACCAGCTCATCATCGAACGCTGGGGCGAGGAAAGTCTGGCGGTCAAGCTGCTCAGTCCGGTTATCGCAAGTTTCGGCATCAGCCTGGCGGCTACTTTGCTGGTCTGGCCCGTAATCAGCTATAACTTCGGAGTATTCTCCCTTATCGGGCTGGTCACAACCTTCCTGATCGGTCCGGTTCTGGCTCCTATAATTATACTGGGCAGTTTTACCGCTCTGGCCGGCCTGTTGAGTCCGTTTTTAGCCCAACTCCCGGGCTATGTCGCCTGGGTCTTTATCAGCTATAAACTATTGGTGGTAAAAGCTCTGTCTCTGCTGCCTTGCGCAGCGATTTCCACTACCGGCCTATCAGTCCGCTGGATAGCACTCTATTACGCCCTTGTCCTGCTTTTTATCCTTGTCCGTCCCGGATTCCGCAGTATGTTAGCGTACTTGCAATCCGGCTTCCAGAAGCTGACGATATTATACGCCCGTATCCCCAGGCAATATGTCCTGATTCCGTTACTGATTATCGCCCTGCTGACTTCGCTGGGCGCCGCCTCGCTGCCGGACAACCGGCTTAGAGTCAGTTTCCTAAACGTCGGCCAGGGTGACGCCACTTTAATCCGGGCAGGCGGGCAAAATATTCTGGTTGACGGCGGTCCGGACCCTCAGGCGGTCTGTCTAGAGATCAGCCGGCAGCTGCCGTTTTGGGACCGCAGCTTTGATCTGCTGGTATTGACGCACCCCCACAGCGACCACCTGAGCGGTTTGCTTGAAGTGCTGAAACGCTATAAAGTGTCGTCCGTTCTGGCCCTTTCAGTCGAATACAGCGACCCTCTCTACCTGGAATGGCTGAATCAACTATCTTCAAAAAACATCACTGTCGTTCAGGCTGAGCGCGGCCAGACCGTCGATTTAGCCAATGGAGCCAGTCTGACACTCTTAAACCCCGCTCTTGAAAACTGCCCGGTTACGGAAAAGGATTTCGATGAAAACAGTATTGTGATATCTCTGAACTATGGCTCGCATACTTTCCTGCTGCCAGCCGATATCAACACCGAGACAGAACAGGAGCTGTTAAAACGTAGTTCGCTGT
>DAOUFH010000197.1:0-12263 GCA_034429955.1 Dehalococcoidales bacterium | reverse complement strand
CAGGATAATCAGCCCGAGGTCGGGCTGAGGAGCGAAAAGTGCACTGCGCGGGCCTATGACCACATCGAATTCGCCGCTTTTTATCCGCCACCATTCATCGAATTGCTCTCCCGGACTGAGCCGGCTGTGCAGTACCGCCACCCTTCCGGGGAAACGGGAGACAAAACGCTCGATCAACTGGGGCGTCATGGCGATTTCCGGCGCCAGCACGATGCCTTTTTTGCCCATTTTAACAGTCTCTTCCAAAGCACGCAGATAGACCTCGGTCTTACCGGAACCGGTCACCCCGTACAGCAGGAAAGGCTTCGAAGTGCCTCCACCTGTATTGTTATGTAAAGACTGTTTGATTTGATTAAAAGCCGTTTCCTGGGCCGGAGAGAGCGCCGGCGGAAAAGACAGATTAACGCTGGTACCGGCCAGTGGATCGCGGTCCACCTGCCTCTTTTCCTCTTGCAGCCAGCCTTTCTTCAACGCCGTTTTGATAACTGACGCCGCAAAGCCGGCCTGTTTCAATTCAGCCGCAGTCGACGGCGCAGGGTTATGGCTTAAGTGCGTCAGCAAAGCCTGCTGTTTGGCAGAGAGTCGGCCTTCCAGAATACGGGCAACCTCCTCCCCGCTCAGAGCCGCTTGATATACCGAAATCAGCCGCGGCTTGATACGTTCTTTCTGCAGTTCGAAGCTGCGCTCCAGCAGTTTCGATTTGAGCAGAACCCTGACTATCATGGCAGTTTTTCTGACTCCGAATTTTTCTTCAAGTTGTTTTTGCGTCAAACGTTCATCATCGGAAAAACCATCTAAAAATTCCTGCCATTCGGGATTGTCCGGAGGATTGCCTGGCAGGCGTCTGAAATAAGTGATAACGCTACGTTCAAAAAGCGGCGGCAGCATCAGGGCGATACAGTTGAAAAGGGGGGCCTGGTAGTATTCACTCATCCAGGATGCCAGCGCCAGATGGACCGGTGAGACCAGCGGACGGGTATCGATGATACCGGTGATATCCCGGGTCTTTTCTACAGCAGGGGTATCGCTGAAGGACACTACTATCCCTTGCAGTATTTTGGGGCCGAAGGGCACATAGACCGCCTGACCGGAGACCAGTGTCAATCCGGGCGGGATGTTATAGCTGAAAGTCCGTCCGCGGGCTATCGGTGAATTTACACTGACCTCGGCATAGGGCACTGCGGTAATTCTCCTGTATCTACTGTTTTATGCTGATTTTACTTACTGACAGTCAGATTTTCAATTTTCCAGCTATCAGCCGCCAGTTTCGAGAAATACTCTCCCTTTAGAAAAGGGAGAGTTAGAGAGGGATTTTGATAAGCGTGGTATATAAAATTCAAAATAAATTATATTGACCGAAATTCAAAAAACCAGCGGCAGCGCGGAATGAGGATTTGAAAAAGATGGCTGTCAGGGACAAGCCCTGCCCCTACACAACAGTCGTAATGACCGCCCGGTTCATTACTGAAGAGAACAGGGCGGGTTTGCTCAAACAAATACGGACGGCCAATCCGACCGTCCGTACCATATCAACTTAAAACCTGTTACGTAAAACTAAAAGCTATTCTTTCTTTTCTTCAGCCGGCGCAGCTTCGGCGGCAGTAGCCTCAGCGGCGGGAGCGGCGGCAGGGGCTTCCGCAGAGGAAGCTTCCGCGACAGGAGCTTCACTCTGAACAGGCTGGGCCGCAGCTTCGGCGGCGTTGTCGAGAGCGACCTCTTCAGCAGAAGGCTCGGCCACTTTGGCCTCTTCACCCAGCTTTTCAATCCTCTTCTCTTTGATACGGGAAGCGCGGGCACTCAAACCACGCAGATAGTACAGTTTGGCGCGGCGTACTTTACCGTGTCTGACCACTTCAACTCCGTCAATCATGGGAGAATAAATGGGGAAAGTACGTTCGACGCCCACACCCGAAGTGACGCGTCTGACGGTGAAATTGGTGCCTACGCCGGCGTTATGAATGCGAATCACGACTCCCTGAAAGACCTGGATACGGGTTTTATCACCCTCTGTGACTTTCTGCCTGACTTTGACGGTATCGCCCGGAGCCAGCACCGGAATCTTGGGATTCGCCTTTACTTCAATAGCATCCATGATGTTCATTAACCCAAACCCCCTAAATTAGTAGCAAAATTAATAATATAACAAAATTTAAAAATTAGCCAGTTAAATATTATCCAGCGGTGGTACCGGTCTGCCGATGTTACGGCTGCCACCCCTTGCGCTCAATCCGGACGCAACTGCCTTTCCTCATCCGTCAGTTCAGCCTTCTCGAGCATATCCGGACGGCGTTTAGCCGTGCGCAGGATAGACTGACGCCTTCTCCATCTGGCGATTTCAGCATGGTTGCCGGATAGTAACACCTCCGGCACCGCCCAGCCTCTGAAGACCTCGGGACGAGTATATTGCGGGTATTCCAGCAGCCCGCCGGTATGCGATTCATACAGCAATGATTCACCCGAACCCAGTACACCCGGCAGCAGTCTGACCACGGCATCCACGACCACCAGTGCAGCCGGCTCACCTCCGGTCAGGACGAAATCGCCGATGCTTATCTCATCATCGACCAGGTGTTCGCGGATACGCTCATCCAGACCTTCGTAATGCCCGCAGATCAGCATCAGCCAGGGTTTGAGGCTCAATTCCGCAGCGACGGCCTGTTTAAACAGCCGTCCCTGGGGAGTCAGCAGCACGATGTAAGGGCTTTCAGCCTGAGTCTTAAGCACTGTCTCCCGCACGGTTTCTACCGCTTCAAAGACCGGCTCAGCTTTCATGACCATGCCGGCTCCGCCGCCGTAAGCGTAATCATCGGCAGTATGGTGGCGGTCATGCGTATAATCGCGGATATTATGAATATTAAAGTTCACATTTCCCTGGGCGGCAGCTCTCTTCAGAATGCTGCTGCTTAAAGGACCGGCCAACATTTCCGGAAAAAGGCTGAAAATATCAATGCGCACTTGAGTTAACTCTTATGTGTTTCGGCGGAATGCTCGGTAACCTGGCCGGTGATGATCTCAACCGCATGTACCAGAGCTTCCAGGATAACCTCCATGCACTCACGCACTCCGTTAGGACTACCGGGCATATTGATAATCAGGCATTTCTTGCGGACTCCCGCCACCGCCCGGCTTAAAATGGAGGACGGCGTTTTACCGAAAGTCTCCAGACGCATAGCTTCGGCGATGCCCGGGACCATTTTGTCCAGTATGGGCGCGGTCGCTTCCGGGGTCACATCGCGCGGGCCCAGACCGGTCCCGCCGGTGGTAAAGATGACATCCACATCGCCGGCATCCGCCCATTCGATCAAACGCCGGCTGATAACGTCCACCTCATCAGGCACGATATCATAACGGACCACCCGTCCGCCCATCAGGGCGATCCTGTCCTGGATGGCCGCTCCGCTGCCGTCATAACGCTCACCGCGTGAGCCTTTATCGCTGATAGTCAAGATTCCAAAATTTATCATCTGCTTTTCCTGTTTGCACCAAAACAATCTATTTTACCATAAAGGATAATCCGGCACCAAATCAGCCGTCTGCGGGTCCTCCGGTGACGCACGGCCGGACAAAAATTCCGCCTAATCATGGAATTTTTGTCCGATGGAACACCGGCCGCAGGCCGCCAGTGTAAAAAGACGGTTAAAAATTTCCCACAGTTCCCCACCTGAGCGTGGAATTTGTTTATATGGAACTAAAGTACCCCCTGCCCCTAATTTAAGCCTGACAGCCTCGCATTTTAAGAGAAGGGGAATATATAAGGGGTAGAGTTTTATAAAAATTACCGTATTTTCCAAAATAACCTCTTGACAAACGCTGGAAGTGTGGTAATATGGTGAAAAGTGGGAAAGAGTGGAGAGGCATCCCATGTTCATTGGTGAATTCGAATACAAAGTAGATGACAAAGGTAGAGTGCCAATCCCCCCCAAATTCAGAAGCGACGAGCTTAAGAAAGAGGGAGTAGTACTCTGTCCCGGCATGGACAAATGTATCGCTATTTACCCCATTCCGGTCTGGACCAAACTGGCGGAAACTTTGACCAGCAGTCCGATCGCCTCCTCAAAAATGCGGAAATTGAACCGTGCTCTCTTCGCCACCGCCTTCAATGCCGACATAGATGCCCAGGGCAGAATTTTTCTGCCGGTCCAGCTAAGACAGTTCGCCGGACTCAAGGAAACTGTAGTAATTACCGGTGTGAATACTTTCATGGAACTCTGGGACTACGCCAAGTGGCAGGATGAGAAAGCTCTCAGCCAGGAAGAGTCCTGGCACACCATCGAAACCATGGAGCAGCGTTAATGAGTGTTTTAGTCAGCTCTACACATATACCGGTATTAGCCAGAGAAGTGATCGAGTACCTGGAGGTACAGCCGGGTGGCAGATACATCGATTGCACTCTGGGCGGCGGCGGACATGCCCAGTCCATCCTGGAACACAGCGCACCGGGCGGGCAATTGATGGGCATCGATGCCGACCCTCAGGCTATCGAACGCGCCGGCAACCGCCTGCAGCAATTCGAAAAATCAGTCCTGCTGGTCAACGATAATTTCGTTAACCTCAAGGATATCTGCGTTAAACTGGACTTTTTTCCGGTACACGGTATTTTATTCGACCTCGGCCTCTCTTCGCCGCAACTGGACGAGGAAGGACGCGGATTCAGCTTCCAGTATGATGCCCCGCTGGATATGCGTTTCAGCCCGACGCAAAGGACCAGTGCTGCGGACATCGTCAACAGCTATTCGGAACTGGAACTGGCCCGCATCATCAAAACCTATGGTGAAGAGATCAACAGCCGCCAAATCGCCAAATTCATCGTGCAAAAACGGCCGGTCCGCACCACCGGTCAACTGGTCGAAATCATTGAGGCCGCAGTAGGCGGACGTCACAGTAAACTTCATCCGGCCACCCGCACCTTCCAGGCTCTGCGTATAGCAGTCAACCATGAAATGGAACACCTGGAATCAGCCCTGAACCAGGCCGTCAGTTTGCTGGGATTCGGCGGAAAGCTGGCAGTGATCAGCTATCATTCCCTGGAAGACCGTATCGTCAAACAGTTTATGCAAAAGGAATCACGCGATTGCATCTGTCCACCCGAAGCCATGCAATGCACCTGCGGGCACAAAGCCAACATTAAAATAGTGACCCGCCGGATTATCACCCCCACCTTTGCCGAAGTGGAAATGAACCCGCGCAGCCGCAGTGCCAAATTAAGGGTCTGTGAACGTTTAATCACGCCTTCGGAACAATATGAAAAAGCGGTAGAACAGCTCAACTGCTCGGTAGGGGTTTCTCCAGGCTGGCGTAAACCGGCCTTGCTTGATAAGATTCGAAAAACCTTTTTGTCCATGCAAAGGAAAAACACCGGATAACCCGTTATCCCGATAACCATAAAAAGCGATAAATTTATTGTCTGAAGGAAGGAGCAGCAATGAAAAAGCGAGGCACGATTACAGCCATCGACGTAGGCACGACTAAAATCTGCACAATTATTGCCAACGTCGACGAAAACAGCGATATCCGTATTATCGGTTCAGGAATTGTTCCCTCGACCGGAATGCACAAAGGACTGGTCACCAATATTAAAGAGGCCGCTGATTCCATCAAGGCTTCGGTTAGAAAAGCCGAGCTTATGAGCGGTCAAAAAATCGAGTCGGCCTACATCGGCGTAACCGGCAGGCACATTACCTCGGTCAATAATCACGGCGCCATTTCCATTAGTAAAGGCGATAAAATGGTGCGTTCGGACGACCTCAAAAGGGTCATGAAGAATGCCCAGAACATCAAAATGCCCGAAGACCGGCGCCTCCTGCACATCATTCCGCGCGGTTTCGCCCTGGACGGACAGACCGGAGTCAAAAATCCGGTGGGCATGCACGGCGAACGCCTGGACGTCGAAACTCATATTATCACCACCGCCGTCAGTTCGGTACAGAACGTCATTCGCTGCGTACGCGAAGTAGGCATCGAAGTCGACGATGTAGTACTGGAGCCTCTGGCCTCCAGTGAGGCCGTACTCTCCGAAGAAGAAAAGCATTCCGGCGTTATCCTGGCTGATATCGGCGGAGGCACTACCGATGTAGCGATTTTCAGAGACGGCAGTATCTGGCATACCGCTGTACTGCCCGTAGCTGGTTATCAACTGACTCGCGATGTGGCGATGGGACTGGGACTGCCTTTCGAACTGGCCGAAGATATGAAAAGACGTTATGCCAGCGTCATCCCGGTCTACGAAGGCAAGCGGCAGATGCCGGAAGAAATGGCCCAGGACAGCCACGGCGTTTCTTATCAGGACCTCTGCGATATCATCCGCGCCAGAATCGAGGAAATTGTCCGCTTGATCATGCTGGAATTACCCCAGACTGAATATGAACAACTGGTACCCTCCGGCATCGTTTTCACAGGCGGCAGCTCCAACCTGCCCGGAATCGATGCCCTGACCCGCGATATGATTCACCTGCCGGCCAGAGTAGGAGCACCCATTAATGTAACCGGCTTGCCCGAGAATTTAAATGATCCCCGTTACGCCACCGCAGTAGGTATTGTTCTGTGGTCGGCCAGAACCAATCAGCCGCCCCTCTGGCCCAGCAAAAAGGTGGGCTTCTTCAGACTGTTCGGGGCAATCTCACGCTTAAGGAAACTTCTGGGCGGATAATCAACCGTACGGCCTCGGGCCGCACGTTATATATAAATTGAATTATTGAATAAATATAGAATAGGAAGGAGAAATAAAATGGCTAAATCGAGTTATCTGCAAAGTTCGGCAAAAATCAAGGTCATCGGCATGGGCGGCGGCGGCAGCAACGCCATCACCCGCATGGTCAGAGATGAGATTCGCGGCGTCGAATTCATCGCCATGAACACCGATGCACAAGCCCTGGCAATCACCGAAGCTCCGGTCAGGTTCCAGCTGGGTGAAAGAGTCACCAAGGGACTGGGCTCCGGCGGCGACCCCAACATGGGAGCCCGCGCTGCTGAAGAGAGCCGCGATGAACTTACTCAACTGGTCTCCGGCGCCGATATGGTCTTCGTGACCGCCGGTATGGGCGGCGGCACCGGCACCGGCTCCATCCCGGTAGTCGCCGATATCGCCAAAAAGAGCGGAGCTCTGACCATCGCTATCGTCACCAAACCTTTCGGATTTGAAGGCCGCCATCGCATGAAGAATGCCGAAGAAGGCATCGCCAAACTGGCCAGCAAATGCGACACTCTGATTATCATCCCCAACGACAGACTGCTGGCCCTGGCCGACAAACAGACCAGCGTCGAAACCGCTTTCAGAATGGCTGATGATTGTCTGCGGCACGGCGTACAGGCCATCTCCGAAGTCATCACCGTTCCCGGCATGATTAACCTGGACTTCGCCGATGTCAAAGCTATCATGAAAGATGCCGGCCCGGCCTGGATGTCCATCGGTCTCGGCACCGGCAACAGCCGCGCCGTAGATGCCGCCAAAGATGCCCTGGCCAGCCCCTTGCTGGATGTCAGCATCTCCGGCGCCAAGGGTGTGCTCTTCAACGTCACCGGCGACGAAAGCCTGACCATTCACGAAGTCAGCCAGGCTGCTGAAGTCATCCGCCAGGCTGTCGATCCCAGCGCCAACATCATCTTCGGCGTCCGCCGCGATGAGAAGCTGGACAAGAGCATCAAGATTACTCTGATCGCCACCGGCTTTGCGACTGCCAGCTCATTCGGTAATATGGATGATGAAGAGGTCACCAAACTGCTCAAGAGTCTGAAGGTGGAAGACGAGCTGGATATCCCCTCCTTCATGCGCAAACCCCTGTTCAATGACAGAAGGAACTTCATCACCGCTCCGGAAACTTCCCGGACCCAGACCAAAGTATAACTATTGATCGCTTGAGATTTAATATGGTCATCTAATCCTCCCTGAGCCCCCTTCATCTAAGCCTGAAC
Source organism: Dehalococcoidales bacterium (assembly GCA_034429955.1). Classification (GTDB taxonomy): domain Bacteria; phylum Chloroflexota; class Dehalococcoidia; order Dehalococcoidales; family UBA3254; genus DATIKD01. The sequence continues at coordinate 4,355 of DAOUFH010000197.1, read as the reverse complement.
GATGAAGGGGGCATTATCCTTGTATGACGTATATCAACTCATCCGCCTTAAACCCGCCGCGTGCTTTGCCGCGCGTCCTGTCAGGTTAGTACTAAAATAACACCTTGAATAATTTTTTAGCCTCAAAAAATCTATTGACAAACACTATAGGTTGTGGCAGAATACGGGTACACCACAATCTGTAGGGCTGGATGGATATGAATTGCCCTTACTGCGGTTATAATGACTCCAAAGTAATAGACTCGCGTGATGTTAATGACGGTATCCGTCGTAGACGACAGTGCTTGAGCTGTAATGCACGTTTTACTACCTATGAACGTTTACAAGCGGCAGGTCTTTTTATTATTAAAAAAGACCTGCGCAGAGAAGAGTACAACCGCGAAAAACTGATTTCAGGTGTGCGTAAAGCCTGCGAAAAACGGCCTCTGCCCAGCGGTTCGGTTGAGAAAGTGGTGGATGAAGTCGAAGCCGACCTGTTCGGACAGGGCAAAACGGAGGTGGCCAGCACCTTAATCGGCGACCTGGTAATGTCCAAGCTGAAAGAGCTGGACTATATTGCTTATATACGTTTCGCCAGTATCTACCAGGAATTCGCGGATATCCAGGCTTTGAAAGATGCGGTAGACCATCTGGTAGTGACACAGAAGAACCATTTGCCGGGTCAATTACCTTTATTACCGGTCGAACAGGTTACCCATAAACGGCAGATTACACCCAGGCATACACCGGCTCATTAATTTAAATTAATCCAGTGAATCAGACTCCCGGCCAGACCGGGACAATAATTTTTATTGAATATTTATTATCATGAAAAAGCAGTAAACCGGAGCAGGAGAATTCCATGACTGTTAATCGCACTCAGATAGCCAGAGCTATTTTCTCTGCGGCTGAGTCTATGGGTATAGCGGACAGGTCTAAAATAGAGAAGATTGTAGACCAGGTAATCGAGCGTTTCGAACGCACCGAACAACCTTCATTCCCCGGTATGGAAGGGCTGGTAACAGAAAACCGCAGTAAGACCAGGTATAACCCGTCATCTACGGAAATCGAAAATATGGTCAAGGAAATCCTGGCCCAGGAAAACCTTGATTCAGCCCCCAAAACCACAAATGACCAGAAGGAGAGGACTGAGATGGAAACTACTATCACTAAAACTGAATATAAGATCCAGCATAATGCCGTCAAACCGGAAAAATCCCCGGCCGGACTGGCCCTGACAGAAAATGCCCTGCATGTTCTGGCTAAAAGATATCTTAAAAAAGATAAAACCGGCCAGCCGGTAGAGACCCCCGAAGACCTGTTTCACCGGGTGGCCGCTACCATTGCCTCCGCCGATACCCGCTATCAGCCGGAGGCCGATGTAAAAGCGCGTGAAGCTGAATTTTATAATATGATGGTCAAGCTGGAGTTCCTGCCCAATTCACCCACTCTGATGAATGCCGGCCGGGAACTGGGACAGCTTTCCGCCTGTTTCGTCCTGCCCGTGGGTGATTCTATGGAAGAAATCTTCGATGCGGTCAAGTATACCGCCCTGATTCATAAAAGCGGCGGCGGCACCGGTTTTTCTTTCTCGCGTCTGAGACCGCACCAGGATAGAGTCGGTTCGACCGGCGGCATCGCCAGCGGCCCGGTCTCTTTTATCCGCGCCTTCGATACCGCTACCGACGTTATCAAACAGGGCGGCATGCGGCGGGGCGCCAACATGGGTATCCTGTCCGTCGATCATCCCGATATTTTGAACTTTATCGATGCCAAGAAAGATATGATCTCTCTGACTAACTTCAACCTTTCGGTGGCGATTACTTCCGAATTTATGGAAGCCGTCAAAGCCGGCAGAGACTATAATTTGATCAATCCCCACAATGGCGAAGTCTGCGGTCAACTGAACGCCAGGACCGTCTTCGACAAGATCGTCGATGGAGCCTGGAAAACCGGCGACCCCGGCATTGTGTTTATCGACCGTATCAATAAAGATAACCCCACTCCCCATCTGGGAAAAATCGAAAGCACCAATCCCTGCGGCGAACAGCCTCTGCTGCCCTATGAGTCCTGTAATCTGGGCTCTATCAACCTGGCCCGCATGATTAAGAAGAGTGCTAAGAAATGTGAAATCGACTGGCCTAAGATGGCTCGCACTATCCATAGCGGAGTGCACTTCCTGGATAATGTCATAGATGTCAACAAATTCCCGCTGCCTCAAATCGAAGAGCGCACCCGGGAAACCCGTAAAATAGGATTGGGTGTGATGGGTTTTGCCGATATGCTGCTGCAAATCGGGGTAGCTTATAATTCTGAAGAAGGCCTCAAAACCGCTGAAGAGATCATGAGCTTTATCAATGACGAATGCCTTAAAGCTTCACTGGAACTGGCGGCCGAACGGGGTGTTTTCCCGGCCTTCCAGGGTAGTATTTATGACCGGGCGGACGGCCCCCGCATACGCAATGCAGCCCGTACTACTATCGCCCCCACCGGGACATTAAGTATTATCGCCAGCTGTTCGGGCGGCATCGAGCCCGTCTTCGCACTGTGCTTCACCAAAAACATCCTGGACGGCGCTCATCTGGTAGAAGTCAATCCTTACTTCGAAGAGACTGCCAAACGCTGTGGTTTCTATTCCGAAGAGCTGATGCAAAAGCTGGCTGAGGGTACTCATCTCAGCGATATAAAGGAAGTGCCGGACGAGGTCAAGCAGTTATTCGTCACCGCTCATGATATCTCTCCCGAGTTCCATGTAAAAATGCAGGCGGCTTTCCAGAGACACACTGATAACGCGGTTTCCAAGACCGTCAACTTTCCCAAGAGCGCCACCCGTGAAGATGTGGCCAACGTCTATATGCTGGCCTATCAGGAAGGACTGAAAGGTATTACCATTTACCGTGACGGCAGCCGTGAAGGTCAGGTGCTGACCACCGGCAAGGAAAAGAAAGCCGAAACCAAAGAGGTCAGCCGCGCTCCGCGCCAGCGGGCCAAGGTAACTACCGGCATGACTGAAAAAGTCACCACCGGCTGCGGCAGTCTGTACGTCACCGTCAACTCGGATGAAGAAGGTATTTGTGAAGTGTTCTCCCACCTGGGCAAAGCCGGCGGCTGCGCCACCGCCCAGCTGGAAGCCACCTGTCGCCTGATATCCATGTCCTTGAGAGCCGGCGTAAATGTCGATTCCGTGGTCAAACACCTGAAAGGTATCCGTTGTCCCTCGATCGCCTGGGAAGACGGCAAGTCCATATTGTCCTGTGCCGATGCCATTGCCAGCGTACTGGAAAAGCATACCGAAGCCTATAAAGCCGCTCATAAATGCAACGGTAACGGTAACGGTCACAGCACCGGCGGTAACGGAGGTAAAGTGCAGGACTTGGGACTGGTCAAAAATATGGCGGGGCAATGTCCTGAGTGCGCCAACCTGCTGGTTTACCAGGAGGGCTGTTTCGTCTGTCCCGGCTGCGGATATACCAAATGCTAAAAATGTTTAAATAAAATGAACAGGGACTTTTGACGGTCCCTGTTCTCACATAAGCGGGCTTTCCCCGGCCTGCCGCAGGGTTTATCGTAAACGAGAATGCGGGAAAACAGGGTTAGTTGTATAATTAATTTATAAAAGTCGTACCTTATAAAAGACCGGTTTTATACAACCAGCAACCATCCAATGCTCAAATACTGAAAGCCACCGGCTGGAAGTAAGTCAGGGAACAATATTACGAAGTCCGGCAGCCGAACAAGCTACCGCTTTATAATACTTGGTCACCTCACCGGAGGGTAAAAAGGGTTACTCGAATAATATGAAAGGAAGGTGCAACATGAAAAAGTACATCTTTGTTACACCGGATGGATTATCCTTCAAACCCAATGTTGATAGCCCCACCCCCGATTTCCTGGATATTGAAATGTTCGGCCAGGACTCTGATGCCTCCATTCAGGATGCCATCAGCCAGCTAATAGAATACAATGAAAACGCCCGCCAGGGCAGCCTGGACAAACCGTTTACTCTGCGCCTGGAAAGAAATAACCGCAATCTGTGGCTCAGGGATAATCGCACCAAAATCTGCCGGGCGGGATAATAACTTCCTTGTTGAATGTTTTATCTGCTAAACTTAAATTTGGCGTAAGATGAAACATTCGATTACCTGGGAAGAACAGCAGAAAGCCCGCCGGCGGCTGCAAAAAGAGACCGGCACCATCCTCAAGGATTGGGGAGGCAAGTTGCCTTTTGCCTTCGTCTACCCCAACGACTATTTTATCGGCATGTCCAACCTGGGACTGCAGGCGCTTTACGGGCTGATCAATAACCGGCCCGATTGTCTGTGTGAGCGGGTCTTCTGGGACAAAGAGAACAGCCGGAACGGTGCTTTACCGCTTTC
>DAOUFH010000196.1:0-3498 GCA_034429955.1 Dehalococcoidales bacterium | reverse complement strand
TACAGTTGCATGTTGTCAACCACGCTACCGATATCAACATAGACAGCACGGCGGCAGCCAGTATCTTATCCATTCTGAACGGCTGCAGCATCATCGGCTCCATTTTCCTGGGTACTCTGGGTGACAAGTTCGGCAACCAGAAGGTGATGTCTGTTTCTTTCCTGGTTATGGCCGCCTGTATGTTAAGCCTGACGGTTATCAGCAGCTACTGGCAGTTGGCGGTATTCGGAGTACTTTTCGGCATTTCTCTTGGTTCGGGACTTTCCAATATGCCGGCCCTGGTCTCCAAGCTTTTCGGCTTTGCTTACCTCGGTTTTATTCTGGGTATTGTTAATTTGGGCCAGACGGTCGGCGGCAGCCTGGGCGGATATTTGGCCGGAGCGATTTTTGATGCTCAAGATAGCTACAGGACTATCTTTTTAATCTGCACAATCCTGTGTATGCTGGGCTTCATTGCTACATTACTGATAAAAGCCCGCAAAAAAACTCCTGTGGCAAGCTCCCATTAATTAAAACGGGTTGCCTGTCTTGTCTTAACTGTCCCGCTTATTGTAAAATTGTATCTGGATGGACCTCCTATGTCCGTCGTCTTCATTAGATGTAAATTAAAAATCCGCTTGTGCAAAACAGGGAGAATTTAGCATATGGCAGCCAAAACAGAAAAAAGTAAAAGTCAACCTGTACAACCCGAAGAAAAACCTCTGGTCTTTACCTGTAAATTTTGCGGTGAGACCAAACCCCTGAGTGAACTGGTAATCATGCGGCAATATTATCCTCAACTGGCAGCCTGCAAAGATTGTTCCAGAATACAGAGTGCGCCATTGGATAAGACCGCTGAGACGGCGGAGACCCCCGACGATACTGAAGAATAAAACACCATCCTTAAGGCGAGGATTTTAAGATGGCAGAAGAACTGGGTAAAATTGAAAAACCACTGGCGGAAAACTATAAAGCCGGACGTAAACTATATTTCGTGCCGCTGATTTTCACAGCGCCTGACCTGCCCCTGAACATCTCCCTTAAATTTTCAACTTACTGGGACCAGGTGGAAACGCAAATCAGCAGTCTGGAAGCCAAACTGGGGCCGGTGAAATATGTGCTGCATGAATTGCTGTCTGAAACCGGCGAGGCCGGTCTGAAATCACTGGAGCAGCTTAACAACGCCTGTCTTTCCATCATCCGTAACCGGATTGAAAAAGGCGCCACCCTGGAAACTGCCGAAGATGCGGATACTCTGACCGAACTGATGGACTGGAGCCGCTGTCTTTCCCTGGGAATTCAAAATAAAAAGGTCTTCAGTACTATATATCAGAACTACACTGATTCCAACAACAAACGTAACGAAGCTTACAGCCAGAAAATCGACAATCTGGTTAAAGGCGATGAATCCTGCGTAGTTATCATGGGAGAGGGGCACCACGTTAAGTTCCCGGCCGATATGCAGGTCTTCTACATCGCTCCTCCCGCTCTGGATGAAATCAAGCGCTGGATACGGGAAGAAGAAGCCAAGGAACAGGCCAAACAGGATAAACAGGCTGAGCAGCCGTCCCAGCCTGAAAAATAAGTCGCACTTATTTAACCCGTCAGCCGCTGCAAATAGCGGTGGGCCTGTAAAGCAGCTTTAGCACCCTCTCCGGCCGCGATGATAATCTGCTTTTCAGGTGAATCGGTCACATCGCCCGCGGCAAATAACCCCGGTACACTGGTATTACAGCCGCAGTCCACCATCACTTCGCCCGTAGTGTTCAACCTGGCAATCCCTTTCAGCAGAGCGGAATTGGGGATAAGTCCGGTTTCCACGAAAACGCCTTTTACCTCGATTGTGGTCAATTCCCCGGTTTTAATATTCTGCACCGCCAGCGATTCAACGCCGTCCCTGCCGTTTATCTGCCTGACCCGGTGTGAAGGCAGCACCTTCAATTTGGGATTGAGCGTTACACGGTCGACCAGCACGCCATCACCGGTAAAGCCCACCTCCGCAATGGAATAGACCTGTTCGGCGATTTTCAGCAGGTCGTCGATCGCTTCCAGGGCGGAATTGCCGCCGCCCACCACCGCCACCGGCATATCGCTGAAAACCGGCGCATCGCAGACCGCACAATAGCTGACACCCCGGCCGGTCAACTGCATCTCGCCCGGCACATCCAGCCTTCTGGGAGTCTTGCCAGTAGCCACAATCAGGGCCTCACATTGAAAGGCTTCTCCGGATTTTAGTGTTATGTCAAATCCTGTTTTTCCACGGACCAGCGCTACAGCCTCCTCCCCGTCGCAGCGTTCTATCGGAAAGTGTGCCAGCTGTTTTTCAAACTTATCCATCAGTTCTATGCCGTCGATATACTGATAACCCATGTAATTTTCGATTGAGGAGGTCCAGACCACCTGGCCGCCGGTCTCTTTGGAGACCAGAATGGTCTTTATTTTTTTACGGGCGGCATAGACCGCAGCGGTCATACCGGCCGGTCCGCCTCCCAATATCGCCAGCTCATACATCATTGGATTCCCAGCTTCTCTTTGATTTCGCTCTCTTTATAACCGATGATCACAGCGCCATCGATAACAACCACAGGGACACTCAACTGGTGGGTCTCATCGATCATCTGCTTGCGGGCGGCTTTATCACCGGCCACATCCAGGTCCTGGTATTTCACGCCGTTGGCATCCAGCAGCATTTTAACCCGACGGCACCAGGGACAGGTGGGAGTTGAATACACTTTCACAGTTCGCTCAGTCATCTCAAGGCCTCCTTGTTTATATTATATAAGGCCTGGAACTGTGTGAGGGGTTCAATATAAGTTAGCTGGACTCAGTGGTCAGGTTCTCTTGCCAGACTCTGGATAGTTCCAATGCCAGCAGGCGGTGTTCCGGCTTGAGCATATCGGGGTCGTCCTGGAAAAGGCGGGTAGCTTCGTGGCGCGCTATCTCCAGCAGAGAAACATCGGTCAGGCGGGCCATTTTCAGGTCCGGCAGGCCACTCTGGCGGGTACCGAAAAACTCGCCCGGACCGCGCAGCTTCAAGTCCTCTTCCGCCAGAACGAAACCGTTCTGAATATTCTCAATCAGGTCCAGACGCTTCTTGCCGATTTCAGTGGGATTGTCCGCCATCAGCATACAATAGCTCTGGGCACTACCCCGGCCGACTCTGCCCCTGAATTGATGCAGCTGAGACAGGCCGAAGCGGTCGGCACTTTCAATCAGCATCACCGTGGCGTTAGGGACATCGATTCCTACCTCCACCACCGGCGTCGAGACCAGTATATCCATACCGCCGGCATTGAACTGCTGCATCACGCTCTCTTTTTCCGAGGCAGACATTTTGCCGTGCAGCAGTCCCAGCCTGAGACCGGGAAAAACCTCACCGGCAAGCTGCTCATATTCCGCCACCGCTGCCTTGGCCTGGATGGCATCGGACTCCTCCACCAGGGGACAGATAATAAAGGCCTGGTGACCGGCCTTAATCTCTTTGTTGATAAAATTATAGGCGCTCTGACGCTGCTCCGG
>DAOUFH010000195.1:0-3296 GCA_034429955.1 Dehalococcoidales bacterium | reverse complement strand
CAGGATAGACTGCTCCATGAACTCGATGCTGACCGGCAGAATGTCCTCTTTTAATATAGCCGGGACGCAGCGGATGGCGTCGCTCAGGCTGTTGAAAGGCACGAACAGGATTTCCCGGCTGCCGGGAGGCGTGATCAGTTTGACGGTAACCTGGGTAATGACGCCCAGGGTGCCTTCCGAGCCGATGAGCAGCTGGGTGAGGTCATAACCGGTGGAGGACTTAACGAATTTGCCGCCGCATTCAATGATTTCCCCGGAAGGCAGTACAGCCTCCAGTCCCAGGGCGAAATTGCGGGTCACCCCGTATTTGACCGCCCGCATACCGCCGGCGTTGGTGGCGGCATTGCCGCCGATGGTGGCGCTCATTTCGCCGGGATAGAGCGGATAATATAAACCTTTCTGCTGCACCGCTTCACAGAAATCTCTCAGTATCACACCGCTCTCGGCGGTAGCGCTGAAATTGGCTTCATCGATTTCCAGGATGCGGTTCAATTTTTCAGTAGAAAGCAGAAGACAGTTTTCTACGGCCGCCGCACCCCGGAAAGGCCGGTCCCGGCCCCGCGGGTAACCACCGGCAAACGCTGGGCCGCAGCCAGCTTCAATATGGCTGCAACCATGGCGGTGCACTCAGGTTTAACTACCACTGCGGGCCGCAGACGCCGGGCGTGCGGGGCTTCGTCGCCGGCATAGGCGGCGGTGTCCTCTCCGCAGAGCAGGTTAGCATGACCGGTGATGGCCTCCAGTTCCCTGATGATTTCAGGGGTTATTTCCCCATATGCGTGTGTCATGGTGAGTCCTCGTTAAATATCGATCAGCATGCCTTCATAGGCCGGCTCAATTTGCACATCCAGCTCGGACGACAGAGCCCGAATTTCGGATGAGAGTACGGCTGAATCGGCCGGATTCATATGGATGGTGATAATGCGGGGCAGATAACCCCGGATTTGTTTAAAGGCGAGCAGTTCTGCCTTGAGCAATTCGGGAGTGAGATGTCCGTTGTGGCGCATGTGCTCAGTCCAGGCATTGATGGCGGTCAATTCAATAACAAGCACCCGGGGCATGATTTTCTGCCAGACAGCGGAAAGTTGATAGCCGGTATCTCCGCTGTAAAAAAGGGACTTCCCCTCGCTATCGGTCACCTGATAGCCGAAGGTGCTGATAGAGTGTTTGACCGGCACCGGCAGCACCTTATAACCGTTCACGGCAAATTGCTCTCCGGCTGTGACCGGGTGGAAGTTGACGGTCGGTCGGTCTGCGGGCTTTTTATGAAACTCGGAGTATAAAGAGCCGTTTAACAGATGAGCAGTCAGGTTATTCCAGGCCTCCTGATGGGTATACAGATTCAAAGAACAGCGGCGCAAATAAAGGTTCATGGCCAGTGCCGGAATATCCCGGAGGTGGTCGTAATGACCGTGGGTAAGCAGCAGGTCTTTGACGCGGGTCTGCTGTTCGAAGCTCAGACTGGAGGTCAGGCAACCGGCATCGAGCGCCAGTACATCATCGATCAGCAGACAGACGTAGCGGGTCTCAGCCGATTCGGTATTATGGGCTCCCAGTACTTTAACTCGCATGGCCGGCGCTCCCCTCTGCAATAAAAGTATATGGCCTATCTTAACACGAACTGGGGAGCGGAATAAATACTGTCAGGGTTCAATTGGGTATGAAATATTAAATTTAAAAGACTACCTGAAGCTTGTGGCCGAGGTTTTAGCATTCAGTCTGACCTCATTGAGATGTCGTTTAGTCTTATTTTTATATAATTCAGTCAGAATTCCAGCTTGATTATGCAACTTGTTTACAAAATATTGTAATTGTTAGAACTTTAAATATCCTTGTTTTTTCTAGACCTTTAGAGTCATCTCCGCGCTTAAACTTAAAATCCCTAAGTTTTCATTTTTAGATAAGGTATTCAGGATATTTTCAGCTTCTTTTATATCCAAACCTAGCGCTAAAGAATGGGCACATGCCACCAATTTTACATTGGCTTCCGTATTGCTTCTGAGATTTTTATAAAATGTTTTTGCTGCATCAAGATCCTTTTTAGAATGGTATATTGTCGATTGGCAGTTTTGGAATCCCCAGTTTTAATAGCCTCGCCCCGCAGCACTGCCGCGTTTATAAATGTATCATAGTATTCCATCAAACCTACAGTTTTCATATTATTATCTTATTCGATTACTCCAAATTTCTCCAATACTTTATATACCGAATTTGTATTGCGCTTCGTAGAGTTTGTCCATAAGGTAATATGGCATAATTTTTATTGACTATTTTAGGATCAGTAGCTGCCCTATGATGAATTGCTGCGCTAATAAATTCTGCTTGATACTTTCCCAAACTCGGTTTTGTCATTCCTGATTCATTTTTATCGGATTATATTTACGAATAAATTAAAGTATTTGTTTCTTCATCAGTAAGCGCAATAAATTCAACATTACGGATTTTAGCCTTGATAAACGAGTCCCTGACTGATTGGGTGACAATGATATACCCATTATCTACACGAAAGAAATCCGAACCATCCCACTTTTTTCCGTCGAAATACAACCCCTTATATGCCGTTGAGGTACGTCCATCAGGAGATGTATAAGTTACAACCACAGGAGAACGTGATAAATCGCGCTCTCCCGCATAACTCGTTACGGCAAAACCATGATAATCTATTAGTCTGTTCCCCTTGCGATCAGAAACTTCCACCGGATAAGTAGACCAGCCGGTAAAAAGGTGTTCTTTCAATAAGTCAATAACTTTCTGTGATACACAGACTAGGGGGGGCAGACCCGTTCTTAATATATCAGCAACTGGACCTCCCATGTATCCTTTGAATACCACTGGTCCAGGTGGTTGCTCTTGACCGTAAGCCAACTTTTGCGCTAATTCTTCATTCATCCATTCGGATACTAGATGAAGCCTGAGCCAGCGGGTCGAAAACGGATCTTGGAATAAATATAGCTCTGAAAAATTCATCTTAAGATTCCTTATTCTATTCTGCCCAAATTACTTTAAAGTTGTATTTAGGATCGTTTCCTAGTTTTTGGGCAAAGTCCATAACCTCTTCTATCGTAGCCCTTGGATGCTTAGTTAACCAGTCGTCCCATTCTTTTTGATACTGATGACTCCATTTTTGGTGTTCTCCCTTTTTTACCCAGGCTCCCCATATAGGGTTATTAATATCAAACTCATTACCAAACCGAGATTTGAATTGATCTTCCAACGTCTTTGGCAGCACATGATGCGCTTCCAGCCCTTTGACCATTTGATCTGATTTGCCTGTTAATAGTTGCAGCTTACCTCTA
>DAOUFH010000194.1:0-6394 GCA_034429955.1 Dehalococcoidales bacterium | reverse complement strand
TATCGTGGCGGGCGAAATGAAAAGAATACGGGAGACTTACGGGCCTGCCGCTATTACCGCCAGTACCGGATCTCATCACAACTGGGGCCTGCTATTTTATAAAATGGGCCCTTTCGGACGCTTTTTCAATATGCTGGGCTATACTCAGTTATGTGATAATCCCGATAGCTGGGAAGGCTGGCACTGGGGAGCTATCCATACCTGGGGTTATTACTGGCGTCTGGGTGTAAGCGATAACTACGATATTCTGGAAGATGCCCTTAAGAATACCAAACAGGTGATCATGTGGTCGGTTGACCCCAATACTACTTCAGGTTATCCGGGCCAGGATAATCTGATCTGGAGGCTCTGGTGCAAACAACTGGGCATCAAGTTGATCTTTATCGACCCCTGGTGCAATTTTACTGCCGCCATGATGGGGGATAAATGGTATGCCCCCAGACCGGGGACCGATTCGGCTCTGGCCGAGGCTATCGCCTATGTCTGGATCAAAGAAGAGACCTATGACAAGTGGTTTGTAGAAAACCGTACGGTCGGCTTTGAAGAGTTTAAAAAACACATTCTGGGAGAAGAAGACGGGATTGCCCGCACACCCCAGTGGGCAGCCGAGATCACCGGTATTCCCGCCAGGGATATTACTGCACTGGCGCGCGAATGGGCTGCCCAACCCACCATGCTGGGCTGTGGAGGCATAGTAGGTGTAGGCGGAGCCTGCCGTGAGGCCTATGGCACCGAGTGGGCCAGACTGGTAGTATTATTAATTTCGATGCAAGGACTGGGGAAACCCGGCGTTAATGTCTGGCCGGGGGCAGCTATGGGCGGACCAGTCGATTTCTCCTTTAAATTCCCCGGGTATTCCTCCCGAGGTTGGGATGCCTTCCATCTGGTAGCTAAAAAACGGGCGGTCAACTCCGTAACCCAAAAAGTCTACCGTCTGTTACTGCCGGAATCTATCCTTAACCCGCCGGTCACCTGGACAGGAGAGGGTTTCTGCGGACAATCGGTCGACCAGCAGTTCGAGCAGTTCACCTATCCGCAACCCGGCAACTCGGAAATCAAGATGATTTACCGCCACGGCGGTTCATATATCTCAACTATGACCGAAACCAATCGCTTTGTCAGGATGTACCAGAGCCCCAAAATAGAATTCGTGGTGTCGCAGGACTGCCACTGGCAGAGTGAGACTAAATTTGCCGATATTATATTGCCGGCCAGCACCAATTACGAGCAGGACGATATCTCCGAATGGATGAACCCGGGCGGTTATGCTGAAAACAAGACCGGCAATAACTTCCGCATAATTATATACCAGAAAAAATGTATCGAGCCTTTGTGGGAGTCTAAACCGGACTGGGATATATATTGCGAACTGGCCAAACGGCTGGGTTTCCTGGAAGAATATACCGAAGGTAACTCCAGAGAAGACTGGATTAAGAAATTATTTTATTCAACTTCACTGGCTGACCATGTAAAGTATGAGGACTTTAAAAAGAAAGGCTATTTTGTAGTGCCGCCGCCGATGGGCGACTATAAAAGAACGGTATCGAACCGCTGGTTTTACGAAGGCCGGCCGGTAGATGTGCCCGATACGATCAATCCGTTGATGGGAACGGATAAGGCCGATAAACTGGGAACTTACAGCGGCAAAATCGAGTTCGTTTCTCAAAGCCTGTTGAAGCACTTTCCTGATGACCAGGAAAGACCTCCCTTGCCCAGATACATACCCAGTTGGGAAGGCTACGACAGTGAACTGGCGGCGCAATATCCGCTGCAATTGATTACAACCCACGCGCGTTTTTCTTTCCATACCCATCACGATAACAAATCACCCTGGCTGGACGAAATTCCGTCTCACCGGGTACTGAAGGATGGCTATGCCTACTGGCCTATCCGGATTCATCCGTCCGATGCGCAGCCGCGTAACATCAAAAATAGCGATATAGTGAAAGTCTTTAACGACCGCGGCTCGGTATTGTGTGTAGCCCTGGTGACGGAAAGGGTGAAACCGGGTGTGATGCACTCATATCAAGCCGGCGCCAAATATGACCCGCTGGAACCGGGCAAACCGGGTAGCATGGACAAAGGCGGCTGCATCAACATCCTGGCACCCGCCAGAATGGTCTCTAAACACGCCTCCGGAATGGCCAATAATTCCTGCCTGGTAGAAATTTGTAGATTCGAGGGTTAATATGCCTAGATATGGAATAGTAATAGATATCAGTAAATGCGCCGGCTGCTATAACTGCTTTCTGGCCTGCAAAGATGAGTATTGCGGTCACGATTATGCGGGTTATTCGGCCGCACAACCGATGAAAGGTCAGTTCTGGATGAACCTGTCTGAACTTGAAAGAGGACAGTATCCCAAGGTCAAGGTTACCTATACTCCGCTAACCTGCATGCACTGTAAAGATGCCAATTGTATGAAACACGCCAGTGACGGAGCGGTCTACCGCAGGCCGGACGGAATAGTGATAATAGACCCTGTTAAAGCCAAAGGACAGAAACAACTGGTGGAGGCCTGCCCTTACCGGGTGATTTACTGGAATGAGGAAAAACAACTGCCTCAAAAATGCACCATGTGCGCCCACTTGCTGGACCGGGGCTGGAAAGAGCCTCGTTGCGTGGAGTTATGTCCCTCCGGAGCTTTAACTTTCGGCGATCTGGACGATCCGGAAAGCGCGGTCGCCAAACTGGCGGCAGACGGTCAGGCCGTATCGCTGCATCCTGAATTTGAAGCTAAAGAAAATGTGCTCTATATCAATCTGCCCGGTAAATTTATTGCCGGTACGGTAGCTTATGCCGACACCGATGAAGTTGCCAAAAACGCCGCCGTATTGATCAAGGCGAAAGGCTTCCAGAAAAGCCTTAAAACGGATAATTTCGGTGATTTCGAATTTGAGGGGCTACAAGATAACACGGATTATAAATTAACCATTGAAGCCGCCGGTTATCGTCCTCAGGAAATGACTATCCGGACCAGAATGGATATTAACGTCGGGGTAATCATGCTGGAAAAGCAAAACTAAAACAGCGACTCAATCCCCTTCGGCAGACCCCGAAGGGGATTTTTGTTCCTTAAGCATCTTGTTTTGCCTTTCTATTTCTCTACGCGATTCAAAAACTGTTGTATCACCGGTAAAAACGTATCCAGATTGATCGAATTAATAGGATGACGGGCGAAAGGCAAGACCAGCAATTCAGAATGCGGCAAAGCTTGATAAAGCCTCAGGGCCTCCGGCACGGTAACCAGAGTATCACGAGACCCCACCGAGATAAGGATAGGAAAATCGGCCTGTGCAGCCTGTTCAATGGCTGGTGCTGTTTGCGGCATGGTCCTGACAAATTCAGCCGCAGTCTGCATCAGAGTTTTCCAGTAATCCTGTCCGTAGACACGGCAATGATAAAATTGCAGGTTTTGAGCCTGACAGGGATATCTGGATTCAAGCTCTGCCGGATTCAAACCGGCCGCCATGGATTCCACTGCATCGCCATCCCAGAAGAATTTGGTGGCATGCATTATCAAGGCCTTGACACGGCCCGGTTGTTGCAAACCTGCCAGCAAACCCAGACAACCGCCCAGACTGTAACCCAGAATAGCGACTTTCTCATAGCCCAGTACATCCAGCAGCCCGTTGAGGTCGTCAATCAGTTGCGCCATCTCCAGGCGGCCTGTGCCGTTTTGTCCGGGCCGGGCAGGGTTATCGGTCAGTCCATGCCCACGCAGGTCGACCGCCACCGTTAAATAATCTCTGGATAGCAGGGGAATAAAGCGACGCCAATCGCTCTCAATACTACCCAGCAAACCCGGTAACAGCAACAACGGAGTTCCTTCGCCGCTGATTTCATAATTGACCGTCAAATCATTCACTTTTATAGTAGACATAATATATTCCTTCCAAAAATTTAAAGACACCGTGACTTTATCTGCTAAAATGAGATGCTCGCTATATTTATCCTGATTTCATTATACTTGAGTCTCAACTAGAATGAATGTATCTATAAATTTATAGTATACACAGCAGAGCAAGAAAAGTAACGAATATCTCCCCCCATACTGATATATTAATCCTTAGAAAGGACGGTAAGTGTTATGGAATGGTCCGCAAGAATGAACGCTGCGATAGAATATATCGAAATTAACCTTACCAGTGAGATAGATATCAGCCGGGCAGCCGATAAGGCCTTTTGCTCACCCTACCATTTTCAAAGGATGTTTTGTGCTATCACAGGCTTGACACCGGCTGAATATGTCAGACGGCGCAGGTTAACTCTGGCCGCCAGAGAACTGGCCTCCTCACAGAGTAAAGTTATCGATATTGCAGTCAAATATGGTTACGATTCACCTGTATCATTCGGCCGGGCGTTCCGCAATTTTCATGGAATTACTCCCCAAGCAGCGCGCGCTTCCGGAGTCAAACTGACCGCCTTTCCTAAAATTAAATTCAGTGTAATTTTAAGCGGAGGGAATGATATGGACTATAAAATTGTGGAGAAACCGGAATTCAGCTTAACCGGAAAAAGCAGAAGATTTTCAACTTTGCAAGGCGAGAATTTTATCAAGATTCCTCAATACTGGCAGGAATTTATGGCCTCCAGGGATTTTACCACTCTGATGAACTTGAACTCTGAAAAACCGGGAACAGTCACAGGAGGTACCTGCCTGGGTTTGATCAGCTGTCTCGAAGCTAATAATTGGGACACTGTAATCTACTCTATTTGTGTAGAAAAGCCTGCCGGGGTTAATTCCGGGTATGAAGTATTCGATATTCCTGCTGCGACCTGGGCAGTGTTTGATTGTAGTCTATCCAATATTCAGACTGTCACAAAACGAATTTTCAGTGAGTGGTTCCCCTCAACCGGATATGAACATGATAACATACCTGAAATCGAAGTCTATTTTCCGGAAAGGACTGAAAGCCGGGAGATACAATGTCAAATATGGATACCGGTAATCCACCAAAAGTAACGATATGAGCAATGGTCGGGCCTCAGAAATATACCCGATTAAGAGTTAAAGCTGTGATGGCTTCAGCTGAATCAGGCAATCACCGTTATATTGTGATATAGTAACGATGTACCTTGAATTTAAGGTTGCTATTTTATAAATTAACGGGAGGATCAACAAATGCAAGAGGTTTATGAGTTTTTAAAGAAATGCGGTACTTATTATCTGGCCACAGTCGAGGGTGATCAGCCCAGAGTACGCCCCTTCGGCACAGTGCTCATTTATGAAGGCAAATTATATATACAAACCGGCAAGGTTAAACCGGTTTCAAAACAGATGATGCAGAACCCCAAAATCGAGATCTGCGCTATGAACGGAGGCGAATGGATCCGGGTCCAGGCCGAAGCGGTTGAAGATGATAGAGTGGAACCCAAACAGATCATGCTGGATGCCTATCCCAGTTTAAAGGGCCGCTATTCCGCGACCGATGGTAATTGCCAGGTATTTTATTTGAAAAATGCCGTGGCCACCATTGCTTCGTTTACCAGTGAACCAAAAGTTATAAAATTTTAAAATCTAAAAAATTCCTGCCTGACATTTTTTAATGCAGCGGGAAATATAATCGGAATAGCAGGCGGTGTTAATTATCAAATTAACACCGCCTGCTCTATATACATTTAGTCTTGAAATGCGTTAATGACTATGCGATACTTGAGTTTAATCGATATGGTTGTTACTCAGACGACCACAAGAAAACCGGGAGGTATTGCATGACAATTGACGGAACCTGGAATACCGATGCCAAAACACCGCTGGGCCATATGAAAGGTAAGCTGGTATTGAAGACCGAAGGTAATACCCTGAGCGGCACCAGCTCTTCAAAATGGGGCTCGGATAATTTCACCGGCGGCAAGGTGGATGGAGACACTTTTGAATTTATCGTCAGTAACAAGACGCCGATGGGACCGATGAAAGTTGAATACAAGGGCAAAGTCGAAGGCGATAAAATGACCGGCATCACCACTACCAAGCCGATGGGCCTTAAAACTCCCTTTGAAGCCACCCGAGAGTAAAAACAGATATTCAGACGTGCTTCAGGGGGCAATTATTCTTCAGATTGCCCCTCTGAATATAATTCAGTCAGCAGTTTTTGCAACTGCGGATAACTCTTAGTTTGTGAACCACCGTCAACAAAGAGACTATCGGCCGTAATCCAGGCTGACTCATCGGAAGCTAAAAACAACGCCGCAGCCGCTATATCAGCGGTTGTTCCGCTTCTGCCCAGAGGGATATTCTCCAGATATTTGGCATATACAGAAGGCGCCTGGATAACATAAGAGGTTAGAGGCGTATCAATCAGACCGGGACAGATGCAATTGACCCGTATATTGTGCGGCGCCATTTCCATGGCTCCCACTTTGGTCAGCATTTCCACGCCGGCTTTGGCCG
>DAOUFH010000193.1:0-16021 GCA_034429955.1 Dehalococcoidales bacterium | reverse complement strand
CGGCCTCCAAAGTGGGTGCTTCAGGCGTAATACCGGGGATGTGGTACATGCGGACCTGTCCGCCGGTGTTAAGGGCTGAGTTCATCTTGACGATCTGGGCGGTAGTGGGATGGCCGATGCCGACCAGGGCCGGTACTTTCAAGCCGAGCTTTTCTCCGACCGCCCAGCCGAACAGGTCATAGTCCATATTGCGTTTTAGTTCAGCCTCGCAGCGTACCAGGACGGTGGCGGCGCGGTTTTCCGGGATATGCATATCATAATAAGGCGCTTTAGCCAGGTAAGCGGTCTGGAAACAGCCGTCGAAGTTGGTGGGGGAGCCCAGAATGGCGTTGCAATAGGGCACGGCCGAGCTTTCTACCCAGGCTGAGTGCTGCCCTTTATGAGGCCAGAACGAGCTGACCAGATAATGATTGCAGGAGAAAGTGGGTACCATCCCCATATCGATATAAGGTTTCAGGTCAGCCAGTTGTTTCTGCCGGTATTCAGACTGGCAGTAGGGTTCGATGCCGCAATTTTCCCAGCCGTCCACGATAAAGTTGATGGCGGCCGCTTTGTCCGAGAAGGTGGGAATTTTAAAGCGTTCGCCTTTGGCGGCCAGTTCAGCCACTTCTTCCCTGGTGATGTCGTAAGCGCCGACCCAGCCTGTACCGGGATGCAGGTCTACAGTACCATCCAGGTCGATCAGCTTTTCTGCGGCGGCAGTCTCACCGTAATCTACCAGGAAACGCATGCATTTCTGCGCTACTTTTCCCCTCTGACCGTCCAGGATTCGTTTTTCTTCATCATTTAGATACATTATATTTCTCCCTGTGAATTATGATTGTGGATAATCTCAAAAATGCAAAAGCTAAATACCGGTCTCGGAAGGTAAAATGCTTTACCCAAAAATTATAAACCAACCTCAGTATAAATGAAACCACCCGATACGATAATATAGAGTGATAAGTTATAGGTTGGGGAAAGAAGGAATTTGTTAGATTGATCCGGCAGGGCAATGGACTAAAAAGACACCCTTTTGATTTTAACAAAAGGGTGTCGGATATAGTGCTAGGGACTAGTCGTAAAACTAAAATCAGGGCGTCGGACTAGCCTTCACAGTGCGTTTTTCTGCCGCTGACCGGATTCTCGAAATGGAAGGGGCAGATGAAGCCGGAAGGCCATTGGGTTTCTTCCGGTAAATCGGTTGGTTTCAACACATTATGTTTATCTTCATAAGGACGGTTCATATAGACATCTTCTCTCTGCTCAGGATGAACAAAACTTAAGGTCCAGGGAGCATGGAAGGTCATACACCAGCGTACGACCTGCATTTTCCAAATACCCTTCTGTTTAACGTATTTTACTTCATAGATGCCATTCATCCAGCCGGGAGCAACTTTGCCGTTAGCTTTAGGAAAAGCATTGGCGCCAAAGCCATACCAGCGGCCTTTAGCGGTCATACCGTCAGGAGCTACATTAACTACGCCTGAGAGTTGCATAACCTGATGCATAAAATAGGGGGCCAGTTCATTTTTACTTTCGGGGTTACCCTGTAAAAATAGTCTGCGAACTTCTTCTTTGCCCTTAAAAGTGCCGGCGGCAATTATCAAAGTGGTATCATCACCATCCGCAAAACAGTCCGCCAGATCTTCAGACATCCAGTGTTCCAGGTAAAAGCCGTAAGCCCGCTGCAGTTTCTTGATGTTTTCTGTATCTTCCAGCAGATTAACTTTTTGTTGCAGTGCCTGTTTTTCTTTCTGCAAGGCCGCTACCTGTCCCTGTAAATCCTTGACCGTCACAGCTAACTCATCTAATGTCATGATCAACTCCTTATAAAATCTTATACTATTCAATTTAATCAGCTAATGTGGGACTGAGATCGGGTTTGCATAAACGAAATCACCTGATATCAGGAACAATAATAGTTTGATAAGAGACTGAGCCGGAAAAGAAGCAACTGACCGGGATTTAAAAATAAAGAAAGCCTGAATTAATTAAGCTTAACGTATATGACGGTAATAATTCAACAGTTTTTTAATGCCAGCCGCAGCCCTGTACTCCTCTGGGAATGATTCCCAGCTTGACGGCCTGCTCCTTTAGTTCGGTGCGGAAATCCGGATGTGCTATTCCAATCAAAGCCTGAGCCCTTTGCCAGGCGGTCAATCCCTTCAAATCGGCCACACCGTATTCAGTTACTACTAAAGAGACATCGCTGGCCGGCACCGTGACGGTATCGCCAACCTCCAAACCGGGTACGATGCGTGAGTGTATCTTTCCGGTTTTATCGGTGTAGGTCGAATGCAGACAGATAAAGGCATGACCGCCGGGTGAATCATAAGCTCCGCGGCTAAACTCGAGCTGCCCGCCGGTCCCGCTGATCTGGCGGAAGCCTACCGATTCGGAACAGACCTGGCTTTTAAGGTCGATTTTAAGGGCGGAATTGATGGCGACCTGCTTTTCTTGTTTAGCGATCAGAGCGGGGTTGTTGGTATAATCCACCGGATAACCGGCCAGAGAGGGATTCTTATCGAGATAGCTGTACAGGCGCTTTGAACCGGCCGCAAAACAGAAGACCGAACGTCCGCGGTTAAGGGTCTTGCGGCTGTTGGTGACAAGGCCGGCTTCAATCAAATCCAGCATACTGTCATTGAACATTTCGGTATGGATGCCCAGCTCTTGCTTGCCGGCATCGATCAGCAATTTACCTACTGCACCCGGAATACCGCCGATGCCGAGCTGTAAAACGGCGCCGTCTTCGATATATTCGGCGATATGAGCGGCGATCAGGCGGTCCTGGGGTCCGGCCTCACTACGGGCGAACTCGGCGATACCGTAAACGTTGTTTTCAACGATGTAATCAACTTTGGATATGTGAATGGTCTCATCGTAGCCGCCGTAGACCCAGGGCTGGGTGGGATTGACCTCCACCACTACCTGTTTGGCCACGTCGCACATGGCTTTCTGCCGGGTAATGGAAGTGCCGAAGTTGAAAAAGCCGTTGGCGTCGGGAGGACTGACTTCTATAAAAACGATATCGACGCTGTCTTTCAGTTTTTCACGGTAGAGACGGGGGCCTTCGCTGAGGCCAAAGGGAATATAAGAGCAGCAGCCGCAGGCGTTATAAGCCCGCTCCTGTTTGCCCAGGAACCAGGAGTTATAAATAAAGTGGCGCTGCTCGGGGTCAGCCGCCGGAACCCTGGAGGGGCTGTTTTCGGCCCTGATTTTAACAGCCGCAAGGTCAGCCGCCCGGGCCGCCAGCTTCTCGTCTATCAAAGCCGGAAAGCCGCCGATAGCGCCGTAGTCTATCCACATGCCGTTTTCCACCAGTCCGGCAGCTTCTTCGGGCGAGATCAATTTATGTTGATAATCATTATTCATGAGCAATCAGTCCATTACCAATTATTAGTTTCATTCGGTCAATAAATCCAACTGCTGGGAATTAACATGACCCAGGGTGCAGTAAATACCGCCAGAGCGACAGCCAATTTCTTTTTCTGGTTATTCTCAATCTCAAGCTTTTTGAAAGATACTTTATAATTCAGAAAATAGATCAGGATGCCTGAGACCGCTATTGCCACCAGAACAACGAGGACACTCCAGATACTGCGAAAAGGATTGAAAGCCACATAGTTAAAAACATTTTCGTAAAGCCATCTGAAAACGGCTGAATCAGAATCAACTACCTGGGTGAGTAAAAGCAATCCGGCGCCTGTTATATCGGCCAAAAAGCCAAAGGCCCAAACAGGCAGGATAGCCCTTTTCCAGGCTGCTTTGATCGGTTGTTTAAAAGTTTTCAGTGAAAGAATTAACACCAGGCTGTCTATAAGCAGGTTGGCGGGCAGGATTATCAGCCATGACAGCGGGAATAACAATAGAAACCAGACAGGAAAAATCACATTATATAAAGTAATGCCATTTTTTGACATACTGCATCCTTAAAAAAGAATGGGCGCTAAAAACTTTATCCAGACTGCGTGAGTTAAGTTTAACGGATATCCTGCATATCGTTCAAGCACAACCTCCGATAGTTGAATTAAGACATATTTTTAGAACAAACCGGACTATTGACAGAGTCGTTTCAGCGTGATATTGTAATTTTTACAATAGTGTAAATATTACAATAAGCATAGTCCGGAGCGATAATGTAGTTTTAAGGAAAGACCTTTGAGCGATAAGAACAATGCGGTAGATAATTTTCAAAAGGGACTGAATACCGGAATTGCAGAACTGATTCTATTGAGTGTGGTACAAAAGTCTAAAGAGCACTTGTACGGGTATCAGATAGCCAAGATTATAGAAAAAGAAAATGGTGAGGTACCTGTGATTAAACTCGGTACCCTTTATCCCTTTTTACGTTCCCTGGAGAAATCAGGTTTTCTGGAAAGCAGGCTTGATCATTCAAGTGCGGGGCCGCCTCGCAGATATTATCAGATTACCGAAAAGGGGAAAGCGACTTTGCAAGAATTAATCGTAAGCTGGAACCGTACCAAGCTGTTTGTAAATAACATACTGGCAGGCAATCAGGATGAAAGATAACATCGCAAACTATATCAATAACTTGAAGAAAGAGCTTTCCGGCTGTGATAAAGCCACAATTCAAGATGCGGTTTCGGATGCCGGAGAACATCTAAAAGTGAGCCTGGAAAATCTTAAAAAAGAGCAGCCTGAAATAGACGAAAACGAAGCCTGGGCGCAGGTCGTCAAGAGCTTTGGTACTGCCCGGGAAATAGCCGCTGTATATAAAGAAATAGAAGTGCGTTTCGACCCCGGCCGTGCAACGGAGTCCGGTTTAAATAATAAACCCTGGATTGTGCGTTTTTTGGCAGTAATAACAGACTGGAGAGCCTACGGAGCCTGGTTTTATCTGATTATATCAGTGATATTGGGGCTGATTTATGCCGGTTGGGCTATGCTGGGCATAACCATATCACTGGGTACACTGGTTCTGGCCATAGGAGCTTTATTTTTCATAGTTTTCGTACTTTCAATTCGCGGTATTGCGCTGATAGAGGGCAGACTGGTTGAAGCGCTTTTGGGCGTCAGGATGCCCAAAAGACCGTTTTTTATTATCAACGAGGGTAGTTTTTGGCAGAAATTCAAGACCATAATCCAGGATCGCTATACCTGGTTGACTTTAATTTATATGATTATCAAATTGCCGTTGGGCTTGATTTTCGGATTTATATTTATTACTTTGAGCGCTGTTTCATTCTGGTCGATCTTCAGACCTGTTATTGACCTGATTGCAGGATATCCTGAGGTGGCTGTTAACGGAATGAATATACCTCTGTCCGCTCCCGGTGCCGCTGCACCTTTTATCATAATCGGCGGGCTGTTGTTATGGATTATATGTTTACATCTGGCCAGGTTATCCGGCAAACTGCACGGAAAACTGGCCAAAGTGATGCTGGTGAGGAATTCATAGGTTTAGCTACAGGAGGTGTGAATTATGGCCTTGATGACAGTGAAAGGATTGAAAAAAGATATTTTCACCGGTAGTGAATACTTCACATTGCTGGATGATGTCAACCTGGAAATAAAGGAAAAAGAATATGTGGCGATAATGGGTAAGAGCGGCAGTGGTAAGAGCACCTTGCTGGGTATTATGGCCGGACTGGACAATGCCAGTGCGGGCAGCGTCAAAATAAACGGAGAAGAAATCACCGGACTGAACGAAAATGAGTTAAGTGATTTCAGAAACCGTAATATAGGCATCGTATTTCAAGCCTATAATCTGATTCCGACACTGACGGCGCTGGAAAATATCGAGGTGCCCCTGTATTTCTCCAGAGTAAAAATAAATATAACCAAAAGAGCCCGTACTTTATTGAAACGGGTGGGACTGGCTGATAAAGCCGATAGATTGCCGCGCCAGCTGTCGGGAGGTGAACAACAACGCATTGCGGTGGCCAGGGCGTTAGTGACAATCCCCCGCATATTATTCGCGGATGAACCAACCGGCTCGCTGGACAGCCAGAGCGGGAAAGCCGTTTTGGAAATAATCAAAGATTTTATCAACGAATATGAAATGGCTGTGGTGCTGGTCACCCATGACAAAATGATAGCCGGTGAGTCGGAAAGAATTTTATATCTTGAAAACGGAAGACTGAATTAAGAGGGCGATATGGGTAATCTTTTAAAGCTTTTCCGTATCTATAATTTAAAAAACCGGGGTAAAAATTCCAGATTATACTTTTTAAGCCTGGCAGGCGTAGTGACAGGCATAGCCATAGTCCTGGCTATAGAACTGCTGAATATTTATAATACCGCCTACCTTGAACAGAATGCCCGGGCGATTAACGGGGGAGATATCAGCCTGATACCGGCTCAGAATAACCTGTCTGGAGAACAAAGGGCATGGCTGGATGCATTGCAAAGCAACGGAGTAATTGATTATACGGATACGGTCTGGATCACCGGCAACATTACCGACAAGCAAAAATCGTCGGTAGTTATTTTAAGGTTCATCGATCCTGAGAAGTATCCATTTTATTCTGCAATAGCCACGGCCGGCAATTTTAAAACCAGCTTGACCCGGCCGGACTCGTTGATTTTAAGCCAAAACGCGGCTGACAGGATACAAGCCCAAAAAGGCGATGAGGTTAGAATCCTGAATAATTACAGCGGACGGATGGAATATTTCCAGGTCTCAGACATAGTGCCCGGTGATGGTGAAAGCGGACAGGATATGAATATATTCGGTTATGCGTTGATATCAAATGAACAGTTAGCCGGTTTTACCGGTAACAGCGATATCACCAGTAAAGTTTACATAAAAGTTCCGCAAGGGGTTATAGACAGCAACCTGTTAGATCAATTCAAACAACATTTCCCGTCTGCCACGATCAACACGGCTGAGGATGTTTTTAAAGAAAATCGGGAACAAATGGCAAATACCTCGCGGGCTTTGAGCGTGATAGGCCTGCTGGCCTTCCTGGTTGCCGGTCTGGGTATAGCCGGGACGATGCTGTTATCAATCATAAAAAGGCAGAGAGAGTTAAGCCTACTGAAAGTATTCGGTATGAAAAGGCACCATCTGCTGGTACTGATAGGAATCGAGGCGCTCTTAATGGCTCTGGCAGCCAATGTTGTAGGTATACCCGCCGGAATCGTCTGCGGCACAATTATTAACAAAGTTATTTATGCAGGCTGGATAGATTATTCCAATATAGCGTTAATGCTAATTCCAGCTTTGAGAACATTAGCCTTGAGTCTGGTTATCAGCCTTATATTTGCTCTGATACCGGCTCTCTATGTTAACCGGCTGAGAATCACGACAGTATTGAGAGAGCAATCCGTAAAAACAGCCGAGAAATCGGGCATAGTTTTACCGGTACTGATTACAGCGCTGATAATAGCGGCGGCTTCAACCGTATTTCTCAAGTCGATTGTGCTGGGAATCGCCCTGGTTGGCGGGGTTCTGGCGGTCGGCACTCTGCTTTACTGGCTGTCCAGGTTATTGTTGAGCCTGATGTCAAAAATACCTGTCAAAAATAATGAAACTATAAAGCTGGCGCTGCGGAACAGCGGAAATCAAAAAGGCAGGTTTGCTCTGGTAATTGTCACCTTGATATGCGGACTGATGGCAGCAGGTCTGAGTTTGAATTTGAGCAACAGTATATTACCGTCTTTAAAAAATACCATTAAAAATGAACTGGGATACAACGTCTTGGTCACTACAGGACAAAGTACCGCTGACCGATTGGATTCAATTCTGACGGAAGACAAGAATGTGAAAGGTTACAGCCAGGCTGTTGTCGGCAATGTATCCGTAAAAAGTTTGAACGGAGTAAACCAGGAAGCCTATTTCCAGGAGCAAATGCAAAACCCGGTCTATGCCGCCAGATTAGCGCAGATGCAAATAGAAGGCCTGCAAGAGGGCAAACAGCCTATACAGTTCAAAATGACGGAAGGGGAATGGTTAAGCCGGGATGATCTTGACCCTGTTTGTGTGATTAATTATACTCTGGCAGAAGGCCTGAATATAAAAACCGGAGATTTAATCGGGTTGGAGATAGAGGGACAGGAAAGAACTTTCAGAGTAAAGGGGATTAAAGAAAATTCTATGGTAAATACATCACAAATCACGACCGCTATGGCTACTTTACAGCCTTTGATTTCCGGCCAATCGGTACGTTATTACGTAGATGTTAAAGCCGGTAAAATTGAAAGCTTTACCAATCAGTTAAATACAGCACTGGACAACATATTTGTTTTAAATATAGAAGATATAACGCGATCTTTAAGCGATACGATCAGAAAGAGCATAATAGTTTTCATTTTTGCGGCGGCTTTTTGTATTCTGACCGCAATTTTATTAATGTCCAATATGACTTTAATGACCTATCTGGAAAGGATTAGAGAATTTACCCTTTTGAAAATATTAGGAGCCAAAGACCGTTACTTGAGGGGTATGGTGATTACAGAAAGCCTGATTATCGGCACAAGCGCAGGTCTGCTGGCCTGCTTGCTGACTGAGTTAGCCAGCAGGGTGCTTTTTAAACTTATGCATATAGACTATCTGGTTGCAGGCGGTACGATCTGGCAAATAATGGGCATTGCGATAGCAGTTATGATCTCAGCTACCCTATTGATAATCCCGCAGATAAAAATAAAACAGTTGCATATTTTACTCAGGGCTGAATAAAGCCGGGTGTGATAAACAGGAGAGTCATTCTACGCTTTTCATAGGCAGTCTGATGGGATTATAATATGGCTAGTAGAAATTAATATAGGGGGGATCAATTTGAATACCATTGATAAATTGATGAATGGTTCTATCGATATGCATACCCACTTCGGGCCGGAATCTCTGGTAGAACGTCGTCAGGATGCTATCGCTTTGGCTAACACTGCCAAGTCTCTGGGCATGCGAGGTCTGGTCCTGAAAAATCGTGAATATAATACCGTTCCGGTGGCCTATCTGGTCAATCAGTTAGTACCTGATTTTCAGGTTTTCGGTACTTTATCAATGGATAGAGAAACCGGCGGCATCAATCCAGCCGGTGTAATTTCAGCTCTTAAAATGGGGGCGAAAATAATCTGGTGCCCGGTATTTACCACCCCCAATTCAAGACCCTTAGCCGAAAAAACTATGGTACTTAAGCTTACCGGCGAATCCGTTACTATGCTGGATGCCAGCGGTAAACTGATTCCCGAAGCCAAAGAAGTTATGCAAATGATTAAAGAATATGATGCGATTATGGCAACCGGTCATATTACTCCCAAAGAGATCTTCGCATTAGCTGAATATGCTGTTGAAATCGGATTCAAAAAATTACTGGTTACTCACGCTCTGCAGGCGATCATGATGCTCGAAAAATTAACCGTCGAACAGATGGTTGAACTGACTAAAATGGGTGTTTATATTGAGCATTCCTTCTGGGAATGGATGCCTACCTTGACTACCACTCCACCTGAACTGATAGTCAACGCTATAAAAAAGATAGGCACGGAATACAGCATCATGTCTTCAGATATGGGTCAGGTCTACAATCCTCCCGCTCCGGAGGGATTCAGAATCTTCATTGCTACCATGTTAAGAAAAGGTTTGACCGAAAGTGAAATTGAAATGATGGTCAAAACAAATCCTTATAAGTTATTAGGTTTGAGCTAAATACAACAAAATACCTGAGATCAAAACAGCCTGGGAAAACTCCCAGGCTGTTTCATTTGTAATTATTTTATTGTTATTATTTGGCGGGTGGAGGAGGCATGGGAGGAGCGGTATTGATGCCGATCCATTTCTTGCGGGTATATTCCAGGAGACCGTCGGGGCCGTTTTCTTTACCGAAACCGCTCTGCTTGAAACCGCCCCAGGGTAAATCAACACCTTTAATCATATGATCGTTGATCCAGACTGTACCTGAGTTGATTTTACCGGCGATACGCATACCTTCAATAACATCAGCCAGCCAGATTGAAGTGGTAAGACCATAGGTAGTATTGTTAGCTAAAGCGACAACATCATCTGCATCGCTGAATTTAGCAATAACGCCCACAGGCCCAAAAATCTCTTCTTTAGCAATGGTCATGTCGGCTGTAACATTGGTGAAAACAGTGGGTTCTACATAATAACCTTTGTCCAGAGGAGGTGTTACCGGACGTTTACCTCCGACTAATAACGTGGCGCCTTCCTTGATGCCGCTCTGGATATATCTTTCGACACTATCTCTATGATCTTTACTGACCATCGGACCCATAAAAGTACCCGGGACAGTTGGATCGCCCATCTTTACGGTTTTAATACCGGCTACAAAAATTTCTACAAATTTATCGTATACTTTTTCATGTACCCAGAAAATTCCGGGGGAAGCGCAAATTTGACCGCTGTTGGCGCAGATCAAACGGCAGCCTTTGTTGGCGGCCATTTCGATATTGGCGTCAGCCATGACGATAAAGGGATTTTTACCACCGGCTTCCATAGCCAATCTTTTCATGGTTTTTGCGGCAGAGGCCATAATAACTGAACCGGTCTCTGAACTGCCGGTGAATGTCACCATATCCACGCCGGGGTGTGACGAAATATATTCACCCATTGTGCTGCCGGGACCGGTAATAATATTAACGGCTCCAGCCGGCAACTCAGGAATTTGAGCCAGAATTTCAGCAAATTTCAATGTGGTAGTCGAATCGATAGAAGGCGGTTTGATAATGCAGGTATTACCCATACACAGAGCAGCCGATAATTTAGTTACTACCACGCCTAACGGTGCGTTCCAGGGGGTAATCAGTGCTACCACTCCAATGGGTTCTTTTTGCAGATAGTTGAAAGAGGTTGTTCTGCCTGGAACGACCTCATCCTGAAATGACAGTGAAACCTGGGCAGCATATTCAAAATCGGCAGGAACATCCATCATCATGCCTTTAGCAATCATCGCTGGAGTACCATGGTCCATCGTGTCCAATACTGCAAATTCATCAATATGAGGTTTAAAAGCTTCAGCGATTTTTAAAATGATTTTGCTGCGTTCAGCCTGAGATTTAGCAGCCCAGATGGGCAGCGCTTTTTTGGCAGCAGCTACTGCTTTATCTACTTCAGCTTGACCACCTAAAGGAATCTGGGCGAAAACTTCGCCATTGGCAGGATTAACAGCGGGAAAAGTTTTTCCCGAGGCAGCCTCGACAAACTGACCGCCAATCCACATCTTGTAGCTTTGCATTTTCCGCTCCTGTAAAAATTATTTTTTATGTAGTAACGATGCGATTAACCCATATGGTAGTAATGGATTTGTGTAATTATTATATCAATAAAATATATACAGACAAGAGTGTTAAGAGATATATTAAACCTTTTAACCCTATATGTCTATCCGCCAGGTATTTAAAAAGTGTGATCCACTCATCCAATCAGTTGGTCGATTAAGGGCAGTAGTGTCGACCGAATCATCTACTGGGTAATTAACCACTTATTCAGAGTCAGAAGTATAAATTCATTCTTCAATAATTTACATAAAAACCTGGATTATCGGATAAATAGTCAGCTGTCTGAAGCGAGTAGGCGCGGATTGACAATATGATATACTAAGCATAAACTATTGAGTAATTGTCAACTAAAAATCTTAATAGCGGACTTATGAGGTGAGTAGGTCTGACAGGTAAAAATGAAAGGTGTGAGCCAGTGAATAAAAGAGAAACTATAGAGGAAGTAATCAAGCTGAAACACAGTTTCAGACGGCAGGTTGTTCAATTTGCAATAGAGCGCTGGAGGAATCTGGATATTCCTCTGGCACAGTTGAAAAGCCTGCTGGTTATAGCCGGCAAAGGTAAGATCAATTCACGTGCTCTGTCGGTTGAGTTGGGTGTAACGCCCGGTGATGTATCGAGACTGATAGAACGTTTGGGAGAACATGGGCTAATAACACGCAGTCAGAATCAGGATGACCGTAGAATAATCTGGCTAAGCATCACAGATAAAGGCAATGAATTACTTTACGATATAATGGAAAGCCAAACCTGTCATATGACCGCCATACTGGAGTATATGACCGGAGAAGACCTGGAGTCGCTGTTAAAAGGATTAAGGGGCATGATTCAGGCTGTTGATCAATATCAAGATAAGGTTAAAACTAGTGCGATAAAGGAGTAGCGGGGTATGTGGCATCTGACCAAACTGGCATTACGCAACAGGATAGTGACAATTGTAATAGCGCTGGCAATCGCTGGAGTGTCGATTTGGGCTTTTACGGGACTTAAAGTCGAACTCCTGCCGGATATAAGTTTTCCTTATACCACCGTAGTGACTATTTATCCCCAGGCCGCGCCGCAGGATGTGGCGGATGAAGTAACTGAGCCTATTGAAAAGTTTATCTGGGACGAATGGCAAAATGAAGGTTTAAAACATGTAACCTCGACCTCCGTTTCAGGGATGTCGATAATTATGGCTGAATTTGAATTCGGTACAGATATGGATAAGGTGGGAGACCGTCTTAAAGAAGGTGTCAGCCGACTGGAATTACCCCAGGCGGTACTGGCTGTCTCTGAAATGATGGGCAATGGAACTGAAAATCCCCAGATAATTCCAATTAATATGAATGTAATGCCCCTCGTCAGCCTCAGTCTATCCGGGGACCTGTCTCCTGAAGAGATAAAACTAATCACTGAGCAGCAAATTGTGCCGGAGCTGTCAAAAGTAGACGGGGTCTTGAGGGTGGATGCCGAGGGTGTAGACCAGGAACAGGTGTTAATTAGTCCGGATCCGGATGAAATGACCCGCTATGGTATTTCGATGGCACAGATTGCCGGTCTGATTCAGACCTCCAATAGTTCAATCGATGCTGTAAAGAATACCGTGCTGGATAGCAGCGGCACCCGGCTTTCAGATATCAGTTCGGTCGTCCTGAGTCCTCCTTTATCCTCAGCTATAATCAGGACCAACGGCAAACCCAGCGTAGGAATATCGCTAACCAAGACTGAAGAGGCCAATACCGTTGAAACAGCCGAGGCTATACAAGCTAAAGTGGCTGAATTGCAAGCCGAACTGGGTGATAAGGTCACTATAGAGACTATTTTCGACCAGTCTGATTTTATTAATGCCAGCATTAACCAGCTGTGGGAGAAGGCCGTTGTCGGCGCCATACTGGCGGTGCTGGTGGTGTTTTTATTCTTAAGAGCACTGAGAGCTTCTCTGATTACAGCCATATCAATTCCGTTGAGTGTCTTCATCGGGTTTTTATGTATGCGGCTGACCGGAATAACTATCAATCTGTTGACTTTAAGCGCTATTACGATAGCAATCGGGCGGCTGATTGACGACAGTATCGTGATACTGGAAGTAATATTCCGGCACTTACGTCAGGGAGAGAGTTTTAAAGAAGCAGCCATCAATGGTGCCAGAGAGGTCGCCAATCCTGTAACTACTGCCACACTGGCGACAGTGGCTATCTTTATCCCGCTGATATTTGTCGGCGGTATTGTGGGTGAAATCTTTATTCCCTTTGCTTTAACGGTAACCTTTGCCATGCTGGCTTCGTTGCTGGTGGCTTTGATGTTGATTCCGGCCATGGCGCGTCTGATAGGGTCGAGCAAGAATAAGATTACGGAGATCAAAGATAACTGGTACCAAAAAGTATATGTTAAAGCTTTAAAGTGGACGCTGAATCACAGAGTCGGCGTGGTGGTTATAGCGATCGTACTGTTAGTGGTCAGTGTGGGACTTCTTCCCGTCACAGGGACTTCGTTCATGTCCGGCGCTATGGGTGAACCGACCATCAATGTCAGTATCGCTTTGCCTCCCGGTACGGATATCAAAACGACCGATGAAATCACCGCTGAAGTAGAAAATATTTTGAAGGACACCCCGGCTATTAAAAGTTATCAATCTAAAATCGGTACCTCATCTTCGTTGACAGGCCTTATGAGTACAGCCCAGGGCGGAGGCTCCAATACTGCTGCTATCGTGGCTTATCTGAATTCTGAAGCAGATGTGCAGCAAGAAACCGCTGAATTGACACGGCGGTGCGCTGAGATTCAACACAACGGAAGCATCCTCGTTTCAGGTTCGGAATCCGGCTCGGATATGGAGCTGTCGTCTGCGAGCTTGAGCCTCTCGGTTCAGGGCCGTGACCAGGAAAAGGTTGCGGTATTGACCAATGAGCTTATGCAAAAGCTGCAGACTGTGGCGGGGATAGACGATTTGAAAAGCGATTTGACCACAGTTACGCCGAAATTGACGATAACTCCCGATACGGCTAAAATTGCGGCTTCGGGGCTTTCGATGGAACAGATGGCAATGTTGCAGCAAGAGTATTTATTGCTGATGAACGGCGGCACTTTACCCGGAAAAACAGTGAGCATCAACGGCGACAGCTATGCGGTATACCTGGACGGGCTGTCACAAAAATTAAAATCGGTAGAACAGGCCCAGGCGCTTAATATCGGTTTTCCGGTCACACTTAAATTGGGTGACCTGGCGAATGTCAGCATAGAGGAATTACCTTCTCATATCAGTCATACCGATACCATGCTTTCGGCTACAATTACCGGAACAATAACCGATAAAGACGTTGGAGCAGTCAACCGGGAAGTACAGCAGGTTATAACCGCTTTACCGGAGCATGAGGGCGTGGACATCCAGTCCGGCGGTATATTCGAACAGATGGATGAGACGTTTAACAAGATGTTCATCGCCATAATAATAGCTATTGTGATCGTTTTCGTGATAGTCATACTGATGATGCGCTCAATCATAAATCCGTTGATTATAATGGTCAGTCTGCCGCTGGCTTTTATAGGTTCTATCCCGGCGCTGCTGGTTAGCGGCCATACTCTGGGGGTATCCGCCTTGATGGGTCTATTGATGCTTATCGGCATCGTTCTGACCAATGCTATAGTCTTGATTACCATGGTGGAAGAACAACGCAGAGCCGGAGTGGCTGTGGATGAAGCCCTCATATCAGGAGGTAAAACCCGCTTGCGTCCCATCTTAATGACCGCGCTGACCACTATTCTGGCTATGATTCCAATGGCTATCTTTGTTAGTTCCGGCACTATGCTGAGCGCCGAACTGGCAATCGTAGTCATCGGCGGTATGTTCAGCTCGACACTGCTGACGTTGCTGGTTATTCCGGCTATATACAGCCTGATTCACCGGCGAAAGCAAACAAAAAGCGCTTTACGATAAAGTCGTTAAAACCAGGACGCCGTTTTTAACGGCGTCCTGGTTTTAACAGATTGAAGCGACCTCAAATTTGGAACCTCAATAATTTTAGAGTATGATAAGCTTGATATAGAAGTAAATGTCCATCTTATAAGAATTGGCTGTTATTTTTAGCCTGCTGTGATATAATAGCTTAACTATTCACCGCTTTGCTTTTCCATATTTCAGTACTGGCATTTTTATTAGAATTCCTCAAGGAAAAGTGCCGGTAATCATAGCTTGGCATAATACAAAACCTTAAAATTAAGCGCTGCAACGATAATTATATTTAAGGTTAAGGAGGTTCTTATGAAAATAACCAGTCTGGAATGCATCCCCGTCTCTATCCCCTTTAATAAACCTATTAAAATGGGCCTGGGCACAGCCTCGGTATCTGAAGATGTGGTATTGAAGATACATACCGATGCGGGCATTACCGGTGTTTGCGAATGCGGCGATACTTCTATGTGGTATATGGGAGAAAGCCAGGATTCGATCATGCACAACATCACCAAAGTGTATGCCGGCATACTTATCGGTGAAGACCCTTTCAACATCGAAAAAATAATTGCCAGAATGGACAAGGCGGTTAAGGTCAACAATCAATCGAAAGCCGTGGTTGATTACGTATTGCACGATATTATGGGCAAAGCCAACAATATACCGGTTTATAAACTGCTGGGAGGACTTTCCAATCCCAAAATCGCGCTGGCATTCGTGATGTCTTCCGGTACGCCGCAAGAAGTGGCCGATGAAGGACGCAAGCTGGTTGAAGCCGGATTCAAAGCTTTGAAACTGAAGGTCGGCGCTAACAGCGTTGATGAAGATGTTGAAATGGTGGGAGCTTTGAGAGAGGCGGTTGGTAAAGATGTTAAAGTTATGACTGATACCAACGGCGGCTGGAAT